>JAZSEL010000140.1:0-2772 GCA_045531685.1 Lachnospiraceae bacterium
AAATCAAACAATTGCCGGTAAACAGCTCTCCGCCTACAAATACAATCAGCATCAGACCGACCGGGAAAATAGCTCCTGCCAACGCTCTTGCCACTCCTACGTCCGCTATCCCATGCACTGCTACATTACTTGTAGAGCCTCCCAGTGCAATAAACGCACCTGCCATAATACCAAGCAGTATCATCTGTCCGAGAGATCTTTCTGCCTTTGTTACCCCTCCGCTTATATTTCCGCGAATCACTTCAGCGGGTGAGTTAAAATGATTTTCCATTTCTGTCTTCTCCTTTTGTACCCGAATTTTGCAATATTTGTCTTATTTTATCACTTTAAAAACAAGAAATCAATTGTGGCCAAATTTTTGATAGCGTAAATTTACTGTAGGAAAATAAAAGACAGACTACACCTGAGATGTGTTTCAGATTTGGTTCACTGTCTTTACTATATCAATTTTTCTGTTTTTTACAATCCCCAAATATGATTCTTGAGTGCCGCTATCTTCTTTATCTGTGGATAGGGGATACTATATATTGGTATATCCGCCAACGCCCCGAGAGCTTCCCGGTTCTTCCTTTCTGCCAAAAACATCTGTTTACTGCTATATATTACTTCTTCACAGCCTGCCGCTAATGGTAGTTCTTTCTTCTGAAAACGCACCAAATCCAGCAGATTTCCACTGTTTTTTTCGTATATCCGTAGACGTGACATTTTATCTGCTCCGATTCGGCTCCATCCCAGAGGTCTGGAACTCATCCTCTCTGCAAACACATGGCTGATATGGCCTTCTGCACTACACCTGACTTCTTCATTTTTATCTCTCACCCATTGCATGATACCAGCCCAGTTTCCAAGTATATATGCCTTTGCAGCTTCTACGGTCTTTCGTTTGCCTTCGCTTTCTGTTACGGCAAGTATCTTTTCAAAGGCTTCTTCTGCCTGATATTTTGTCTTTTTATAGACTGCCCGGTAGATTTCACTTCTTGCATCCTCCACGCTGTCCAACAGATGAGCGGTAGCACTTATAATGTATTTATGCATATGAAAACGGTCCAGCACAAACTTTCCCTTATCAAGGATTCTCTGTCCGCTCTTAATCCATGCCGCTCCGTCTCCATTGATATATATTTTTACCAGTTTTTCTGCATCATAAGAGGCTTCTATATATTCCGCCACTTCCTTCCATAACTGTTCTATTTCTTTGCCTCCCTCATACACACCTCCAAAATGCTTTTTATTTATTAACTCATTTCGACCATTCTCATTCGTGATTCCTTCATACACATAAATCAGTTTTGGCATAATGGTGTTTGTCCGGGGTTTCTTAATGTCCCCCTTCTCGTTGATATACTGTAACGATACATGGTCTTCATCCGCATCAATATAGAGATATTTTAACGCTTTCTTCTCCTTCTGTGGCTCCACTTGCGGAAAGTTTAGGGTATGAATCTTATTCATAACGGTTTCTTTGCTCACCACATCGCCGGAAATGGACGCGCTTTCCCCACCCTTGCGGTAACTGGTCTGTACAGCTTCTTCCAACAGCTTTGCTTCTGCATCCTCCGTCATCCGGGCATGCTTCTCTATTCCCATAATCCGGTCCAGCAGATATTCATGCTCGCCGGTAAATTTGTTTTTAAATAAAGTCTTATGATAAGTTACATTACCCAAACTGGTAAGCAGTGTAGTTTCATCTTTTCTTACGATATACCACTGCGGACGCAGTTCTTTTCTGGTGCGCAGTATTTCATCATAGGATTCCCATTCTTCTGCAATGATAGAACATCCAAGATCGACCACACCTTTCGTCACTCCCTGCACCATTTCGGCTATCTTTGTCATATCGGCAGAATAATCCACCATAACTTTTTCTAATTTTTTTACCCCTTCTGACTGAAACTGTTGTATACTCTTAATCATAGAAAGCACCTTCCTTTGTATGGATTTTGTCTAGTCAACTCAATCTTAACACAAAGTTGGTGCTTTCTTCTTTTGTCTATTTATTTTTCCTACAAAAACTTTACGCTATGTGTACTATTTTTATACTACTACCAAGCTGTATTTGGCAGGAACAGATTTACGATAACGTTTTACTTCTTTGGAGATGGTTGTGGGATCCTTGTGAAGATTCTTTCCGATAGAAGAAAAAGTACTTTTTTGTAACAGTTCCTGTTCGATATAGGTTCTGTCAGATAGGGTTAAATGTTTTTGGTTATGTTCGTTCATATGGTGATCCTTTCCGGCAGACAGATAACCACATGAGATTGTACCAAAAACCATGTGTAAGAGTAAATTCCGGATTTGAATATTTGGGGGTTGAAAAACTGGAATTTAAAATTTCACATTACGTATATTTTCGTTATAATACATATTGAAATGGGGTATAATTATGGTATAATTAATCCATAGTTAGGAGGTGTTACTTATGCCACAAATTATTCCAATTAAAGATTTAAAGAATACATCAGAGATTTCTGATATGTGTCACAGAGCAGAAGAACCTATCTATATTACTAAAAATGGTTATGGTGATATGGTTATTATGAGTATGGAGATTTATGAGTCTGCTATGAAACAGCTTGCTATGTATAGAGATATTGAAATTTCTGAAAAGCAGATTGAAACAGGTCAGATAAAAGATGCCAGAACAGCACTCAGGGAAACGAGGGCAAAGTATGGATTATAAATTAGTTATTTCGGAACATGCAGATGTATTACTTGATAATTTAGTATATTACTTGTTATTTCGATTGAAAAATGAGCAAGCTGCGAAACATC
>JAZSEL010000051.1:0-7425 GCA_045531685.1 Lachnospiraceae bacterium
CCCGTCCTCTTCCAATTGCTTCGTGAGTGCAATCACTCATATAATCCGCAACTCTTTGTTCCATCCGGTACAAAATACATACTAATCACCTATGCAGAAAATCATAATCCGTTCCCGCAAGTCATTTCCCTCAAACAAATCACCACAGGCTATCTCATCATAAAATTCCAACTCATCCACTGTCATAAGATAGGAAATGTATTCCTCGGATGGATAATAAAAAAACAGAAATGTTTCTCTGGGGTTCTCATAGTAAGATTCAATGATTCTTGCCATTACTTTTCGAAGCAATTCTACGGAAAATGGATTAAAGAAAAAGAATCTGTTAACCTTAGATGGCACTTCATATTCTTCTGCTCTTGCAAGAACAAATTCAGTCCTTACTCTCGAAACGGCAGTCTTTTGATTTTCCAAAGCACTCTCATAGATTCGCTCATCATATTCAATCCCTATAGTATTTGCCTTGGTCTGATAGGATAGGTAAAAATCCACACGCCCTTTTCCACAACCATAGTCTAAAACCTCATCTTTCTTTCGGATAAAGCACTATTTGCCAAACGTTCCAAAACAGTATACGGTGTAGGTTCATATGGATACCGGTATTGATCCGAATTGGAATCATCCCGACCTGTTGTCTTTATTTGTAAGAGCTTATCCCATGTGTTTTCGTTATCTATCATTATTCTTTCACTCTATTTTTCATAATTTACTTCCAACCAATGTGCGACCCCATCCTCATCGTTTGACAAAATCACATCCGTTGCATATTTTTTCAAATCTTCATGTGCATTTGCAACCGCATAACTTTCATCAGCCATTTGGAACATGTCAATGTCATTCTTGCCATCGCCAAATGCAATTACCCTATCACAATTAAGCATTTCCTTTAATTGCTTTATTGCATTTGATTTTGAGGCTTCTAATGGCATAATCTCCAACCATTGTTCATTTGTATAAATATCTGTCTGATAGACACAGTGATAGTTGTCCTTATATTTTTCATACAATGGTTTCAGTTTTTGAGGTTCATCAATACAGGTAATATAGAAAATATTACCCTCTTTTAGCTCAGACAAGTAACTCACCTCATTGGTGCGGATATCGCCTTTTCGACTTTCAAGAAATACATTCATGCCCTGCGTGCATTTCTCCCGTACAAATGAAAACTTTTCCTTTCCATTAATAAATGCATAAACAATTGGACACACATCATTACGAAACAAATCGTCAAGTACAGACTGTACGGAGTCATCAAAATAATTGGCAATTAATATTTTCTCTGTAACATTATCAATTACAAAAGCCCCGTTATACACAATCAATGGAATTTTCGCATTCATTCCTTTTGTTATCTTTTTAGCAGTAATAAAGGAACGCGCTGTGGCATAGGAAAAAATCATCCCCTTATCCACCAGTGAATTAATCACCTGATTGGTGTACTCAGAGGTTGCTTCATTACTTCTAAGTAAGGTCCCGTCTAAATCTGAAACGTATAGATTGCTCATGCTTTTGCCTCCGAAAAACCGAAAGTTTGCTTTCTATTTATAGTAATATATCATTCTTTCCGGTTCAGCCATCCTCTAAATATACCACCCTGAAATATTGAAATGATAACAAAGAAAATATCTGCAGCTAAAATAAAGAGAAATGACGGCAAAAGTATGCGAGTAAACTTTACCCCGCAAGTTGCACCCTTATTAACAGCCATTCCCATACGCAAGCAATATAAGAACGCACCAAGACTAAAAAACAAAACCACTACCAGCTGCTCTGCAAAAATCGGTAATGCCGCAGTTAATCCTGACGTAATCGTATTCAATATAAACAGCCCTGCATATACACAAAACATAATTCGCATGACATTGAGCATAACGCCTCCGCCAATGCCGACTCCTCCGCACCACTGAAGATTACAACGTTTACAAAAATTTTCAAGCACCTGCATTAGTGGTCTGTTCTGACAGCCTTCAATAAAGCCTCCATTAGAAACAGCATACACCTTTAAGCGAATATTGTTATCTATGCAATATTTTTCCATCACCTTCATAAACGCAAGCATATGAGAAGGCACTCCATCTACATAAAGAGGCATACCAAACACAACTGTGTCTGCATCCTTTAGGCTTTGTAATACACGCTCATGGTTGCTAGCGTTACGCAC
Source organism: Lachnospiraceae bacterium (assembly GCA_045531685.1). Taxonomy (GTDB): domain Bacteria; phylum Bacillota; class Clostridia; order Lachnospirales; family Lachnospiraceae; genus RGIG8767. Next base: position 2,162 of record JAZSEL010000051.1, read on the forward strand.
CTTCTCTGACACCACTTCACCTCTAACCAAAAGACGAACAATTCCGAGAAGATAAGAGGTTACGCTTAATTTCTTTTTAGGACTACCGTTTATAAATATTGTTTTCATAATTCCATTTCCTCCAATCGATTCAGATCTTCTAAATAATGAAATTCAAACTCTTGGAATCCATAATTGATAGCATTTCTCTCTACCATATACTGAAATGTTTTTAACTCATCTTCTGTCATACTACCATATGCGTATACAGCGAGCTTTTTCTTTTTCCCATAACGCAAGGTATGGTGCATCTGCTTACCACGATATGTACTAAAAGGAGTGGACACACCAATACTTCTATCCAACACATTTTTTATGGATGGACTATAGGCTCCGTAATAATTATCTGTTACAATAACCAATTCATCCGCTTTACCAATTATGCGACATACCATTTTTAACTTATCTTTCATATAACACTGTGCCGGATGTTTCGTCCAACAACCAAAACATCCCTGACATGGTGCATATTTTCCGTCTGCATGGAAAACATTCTCACATTTACTCTTAAATAATGAATCGTAAGATTCATCCAAATCATGAATTATCGTTTTCATATGCTCTCCTTTCAAAATAGAAGCGACTTTTATATGTCTCACTTATTACACAATTATTATCTTGAATATCATAACATTCCTCAGTTAACTTGGAATTTGACACTTCATCAAACTGAAAGTTGTACCTGTACATTTATATAGCTAATAATATGATTACACCAGACAGTATCGCTACTATTATTCCAATAACAGTACCCTTCATAGCACCTTTGACATGAAATAAATAATCCTTATAATCCTCATCCATATCTTCCGTTCCAGGTATTCTAAGCTTTGTGCTATGACAGAATATCGCCCAATCCAGTACCAACATATCGTATATATTTACTACAAAGAACAGCATAAATACATGGAAAAAGGTGTCAGCAAACTCTCTGCAACCAGAAAAATACGCCACTATTGCCAATAGAATCGCAAAAAAGAATAAACCGAATATTTTTTTACTTATATGCTTCTTTTCTCTTTCTTTAATACATCCTGCGTATTGTGGTAGTTGCTCAACTCTTTTTATAACATTCGGTGGATAAGACATAATCATAACCATAGGGTCTTTATATTGAGCCGGTAAAATTATCAATGTAAATATTATACATAGTACAATGCATTCAATTACCAATACCATATTCATTTATTCCCCTTTCTGTTTCGCATTTTAGCCACATTTCTGGTCATAACTTTTCTGCCATAATGCACATAAGCAAAATTTTTCAATATGCTCCATGATTGGTGATGTTGTTCAAAAAACGTATCCGGATTATCATATGCACCATAATCTATAACAACAGCATCATTTTGTACATAGGTATCTTTTCCACACCAATTTAGATTAAGGCTTTCTAAATTAGGTACAGCCACCGCATATTTAGCAAAATGCCCGCTAACATTTTTATGTTTATCCTTTACAGCTCTCACATAGCGTTCGTCTGTAATCACACCTTCAAGTGCAATCCAATTACCCATATATAAAACTTCTACCCATGTATGCACGATACGTTCCGGTGCTAATACTGAAATAAGCCATGATGTGGCTCCTCGTTGAAAATTTTTGCTTACTTCAGAGCCATGTAGTCTGCAAGGTATTCCCACACTTCGTAACAAAGCCATAAGTAAAGTTGCCTTTGTGTTACATTGCCCATATCCATCTTTTAATACTTCTTCTGCTGTCAATAAATCCGAGCTGTTATATCCAAACAGTATATCGTTTCTCACAAAGTCATAAATTGCACCAATTTTGTGATATTCATCTAATGCTGACCATTTACGACTTTTGATGAGAGTCTGTATACTCTCTACGCCATAATTTAGCATTTTTGTTTTTTCAAGATATTTTTTCTCCATAATATCGCCTCTCTTTCTTCTTATGGCTCTATTATAGAAAACATTCGTCTAATAAACTTTCAAAAATTCGCTATCTTTTACTGTACTTCTCGCCGGAAGCCCCATCATCCGTTTTACTGTAAATGCAAAGTGTGATGAAGAATCAAAGCCTGCGTTCAATGCTGCTTCTGTTATCCGTTTCCCTGCTAATAAATCTTGAAATGCTCTTTCCAACTGATGCAGTGTCAAATAATTTTTAAGGGTTATTCCTACTTGCTCACTAAACAAATGAGACAATCTGCTTGTAGAAATACATAGTTTGTTAGCATACTCCTCTATAGAATGGTCATCACTGCTACAGTGTTCAAGCATCTTAAGAAAAGTTAAAATTCTGTCATCAAATTGCTTATTCAGATAAGTAATATCAAAACACTCGTATATCCGAGTTATAAGCTTTGTATATGTTTCTTTGTCAAATGTATCTCTCATAGCCATTGCTATCTTCTTTAGTTCATTAGCTTTACCATCATCAATAATACAGTACTCTTTATCTTGTAAAATATAGTTCAATCCTATGCCAATATCAGATACTGGTTCTATCACACATGTAAAATGAATTTTATTATTCGCCTTGAAAGAATGTCTGACATTCTTATTTACCAAAACACACGCACATTTTATTTTTTCTTTGCCAACCCTAATTTCCATTTCATCTTCTAAACATAGAAAAAATTGTATCATTCCATGACTATGTGCGGACGCATCCAAATGATCTGTCAGCATTGAAATCTTATCTATATCCCAATATATACGATTCATGGTATACATCCTTTCTACTCACATCTCAACAGAAAATTCTAATTTGTCGAATAATTATATATTAAACTTTACTTAATCCACCATTCAGGAGTTATCTCGCCGAGTTTTATAGTACGACCGGTAGAATAATCAAGCATTATCTCAACATCATGATATTTCCCTGCCATAAGTTTCTCCTCCGTCAAATTTATAGAACTATTTAATCCATACAATTAAGCTTCGTTCAATTGTTATCCCTTACTTAAGGAGCTTGGCCAACTCTTATATAATTCTATCTCTAATTCTTTTTGCTATTTCACTATTTACATTCTTTGTGTCTTCTCCATATGTCCACCCAAAACCATCTCCAACAAATCTAGGAAAAATATGTAAATGATAATGCCCCACATCATTAAACTCTCCACCATTTTGCATTATGCTATATCCATTTGGTTTATAAACTTCTTTTAATGCAGATACTATTTTCTTAGATACTATCATCAAATGCGAAAGAGTTTCATTTGGTATTTCATCCACATCAAGATAATGTTCCTTTGGAACAAGTAATATATGTCCTTCATTGATCGGTTCCATATCCATAAATGCCATTACTAACTCATCTTCATAAACAATATCTGTCACCAATTTTTCTTTATGACAAAACACACATTCCATTATATATCCCTCACTAAATTCATATAAACGCTTCTTTCAAACTTACTAAAAGCCAGAACTTTTCACCTATAATATAAATTGAATTACCAATCCAACAAGCGTACATACAACAAGTGCAATCACTTCTCCCTTTAAGCTTTCTTTAATATGAAACCAGTAATCATGATACTCTTTTACCATGTCCTCTGTACCTTCAAAAACAAATCTTGGATTTTGACAAAACCAACAAATGTCGATAATAACTGCATCATAAATATTTACTATGGTCCAAAGTAAAAAGCCATATCCAAATCCTTCTATAAATGTTGTATATCCATTCACATACCTAAGAATCAAACTAATTATCACAACAATAAGTATGGAAGCACCAACCTTCGCAGCAATCTTATTTTGTGTCGTTGGTATTTTATCTTTATACATCTCCAAAGATTTAACACGTTCCTGAATTTTCGGCGGATAATTATATAGCGTTTCTATAGGTTCTTTTGCCATTACGTGCACCATAACAGTAAACATTATACATAAAACAATCGCCTCAATAACTAATATCATTTTGTCACTCCCCTTTTTTAATTTGTTTAAGAATCAATGTTAATATGTTCAAAGCTAACCTCTTCTTCGCTATCTTCAATTAAAAGATACGAAGCCCCTTCTAAGCCTGATGCAGAAACCGAAACCACATTTCCTTTTATAAAATTTTGATGAGAATGGCCGATTACAACAAGTTCATATTTCATAATATCCTCGCTTTTACAAACCTTATCAAATACACCATTTTTTAAATCTGCCAGTTGTAAAAAAGGATATGACAAATTAATATCTGAGAATAAAAAATGCGAAAAATGGATTTTATGTCCATGACACTCGTTTTCATAAAACAACGGCATCTGTTTGATAAACTGCATTTGCTCATTTGAAAGTTTTTTTCTTGTCTCGTCATAATAATCTCTCAAATATTCTACATCTGGGTCAATATCAACTCCTAATTCCATATAAAGTTCGCAATTACCTTTTAAACAGATTATTTCATTGTCTTTTAACAGTTCCAGGCATTCTATTTCTTCATTCCCACGTTGAAAAATATCTCCTAAAAACACCGTCAAATCTACATTTCTTTCTTTTATCTGTTCAAGAATTGCTTTTAATGCTTTAAAGTTTCCATGAACATCGGAAAATACTGCAATTTTCATAACTTCTCTCTATACTTTCTCCTATCCTGTCATTATACTTTTAACTCTTCTGCTTGCCTTCACCAGATTGGGATTTATTTGATTTATGTCCATAACGATGTAATAAACATTGGCGATGAGTTTTCGCTTTTTTTGAAACCACAAGCCTCATAAAAATGCATCTCATCATCACAAGCGACAACCACGATTCGCATATAATCTTTATACTTTTCTTTTGTCATATTTACGAGAGTTCTGCCAATAGTTTTTCCGTGATAATCTGGGTCAACAAGAAGATAATGAACATAGGCATTCATTATTCCATCATCCATAACACATATCATTCCAACCAGTTTATCTCCGTCCCATGCGGAATACACCGTGCTAAAATTTTTCATTGCAACCGCAAGTTTATTAGGGAAATGCCCTGATGACCATTCCACAGACAAAAACAATCTTTCCAATTCTTCACACGCAAAATCATGAATGTCTTTATATTCAATATTCATATTAATTTACCTCCATCAACTTCAAAGTTTCTGTCCCCTACAAATTCAAGTTTGTCTATATCCCCTTAATCATAACCATTTCCATCGGTTGTTCGTATCCCGGCACATCTATAACAAAACCACCACAATCTTTATAGCCTAACTTCCGATAAAAATGCTGGGCATCTTCATCCACCTGTGTGGATGTCATAAGCATACCA
>JAZSEL010000130.1:0-26593 GCA_045531685.1 Lachnospiraceae bacterium
GATGAATGCCTGAACAGCTTCACGAAGTGGAGTGAACCATTTTCCTTCGTATACAATTTGAGCTAGCTTGTTACCCATATCCATCTTCATGGCATAGGTATCACGGTCTAAGATTAATTCTTCTAACTGCTGGTGTGCTTCGTAAAGGATTGTTCCGCCCGGAGTCTCGTATACACCACGGGATTTCATACCAACTACACGGTTTTCAACGATATCAACGATACCGATACCATGCTTACCGCCTAATTCGTTTAATGTACGGATAACATCGGAAACCTTCATCTGCTTACCGTTAACGGAAGTAGGAATACCTTTTTCGAATGTCATAGTAACGTATTCACCTTCGTCAGGAGCCTTTTCCGGTGTTGTTCCGAGAACCAATAAGTGGTCAAAGTTTGGCTCGTTTTCAGGATCTTCCAATTCAAGACCTTCATGGCTGATGTGCCATAAGTTACGGTCACGGCTGTAGCTGGAATCTGCTGAGAATGGAAGGTTGATTCCGTGCTGACGGCAATATTCGATTTCTTCTTCACGGGAATTCATTGTCCACTTGTCATTTCTCCAAGCAGCAATAATCTTTAAATCCGGAGCAAGAGCTTTGATACCAAGTTCGAAACGAATCTGGTCGTTACCCTTACCGGTAGCACCGTGGCAGATAGCAGTAGCGCCTTCTTTTCTTGCGATTTCAACAAGACGTTTTGCAATAACAGGTCTTGCCATAGAAGTACCTAATAAATATTTATTCTCGTATACTGCATGCGCCTGTACACAAGGAACTACGTATTCATCACAGAATTCATCAATAACATCTTCGATGTAAAGCTTTGTAGCACCACAGGATTTTGCACGTTCATCAAGTCCGTCCAATTCTTCTCCCTGTCCACAGTCGATACATACACATACAACATCGTAATCAAAGTTTTCTTTTAACCAAGGAATGATAGCTGTTGTATCAAGTCCGCCGGAATAAGCAAGAATTACTTTTTCTTTCATAATAATATCCTCCATTCATTGTTTTTATATAATATGTAGAAGCCCTACACGGGCTTGAATCTGACCAAGAGTCCTGCATGGATTCTTAATGCTATTACAATATACATCATTTCTTTTCGGAATGCAAGTGCAAATTTATGCATAAAAATAAATTTTTATAAGAAAATAATAGAATTTATGCAAAAAATAATTGCATAATATGCAAATGGTGTGTATAATCATGCATAAACAATGAAAGGGATGTATTTTGCAAAACAAAAATTACCCTTATAATAAGGAAAGACTCTTGCAAAATATCTCAAAACGTAAGAATATAGAAAGGATGGGAAGATGTTGTTTCTACATATATAATAGGACGGATTCCCATTCGAAAGAAAGCAGGTGAAGCATGGTACGGAATATGACAATTGCAGATTATGATGAGGTGTATGCATTGTGGATGCAGATTAAAGGATTTGCCATGCGAAGTGTTGACGATTCCAGAGAAGGGGTTGCCAGATTCTTAGAGCGTAATCCCAAGACCAGTGTGGTAGGAATCGAGGATGGAAAAGTAGTTGGGGCCATTCTTTGTGGACACGATGGACGGCGAGGTTGTATGTATCACGTATGTGTACATCCGGATTACAGACGCCGCGGCATTGGTAAAGATATGGTAGTGTATGCCATGAAGCAGTTACAAGAGGAAGGTATTAGTAAAGTCTCCCTTATCGCTTTTACATCAAACGACATAGGTAATGCTTTCTGGAAAACCATTGGTTGGACCAAACGTGAAGACTTAAATTACTACGATTTTACATTGAATACCAATAACATTATTGAATTTAATAAATAGGAGAATATACATATGAATATGATTCAGGGCGGTGTAACCGCGGCAAAGGGATTTAGTGCAGCAGTAACAGCAGCAGAGATTAAATACAAGAACAGAACGGATATGGCAATGGTGTATTCCAAGGTTCCATGCGTGGCAGCAGGTACCTTTACGACCAATGTTGTAAAGGCAGCATGTGTACAGTGGGATCAGAAAATTGTAAAAGAAGCAGAAGCCGTTCATGCGGTGGTGGTTAACTCGGGAATTGCCAATGCCTGTACAGGAAAGCAGGGATTTGATGCCTGCGAAGCTACCGCACAGGCAGTAAAGGAAGTGCTTGATGTTCCGGCAGATTCCTGTTTGGTAGCATCTACGGGCGTTATCGGAATGCAGCTTCCGGTGGATAAGCTGGTAAATGGGGTAAAAGCGATGGCACCACAGCTTTCTGACAGTACGGAAGCCGGTACCGCAGCTGCGAAAGCGATTATGACAACGGACACCGTACATAAGGAAGTTGCGGTTACATTTGAAGTCGCAGGAAAGACAGTTACTCTTGGAGGAATGAGTAAGGGTTCCGGTATGATTCATCCGAATATGTGTACCATGCTTGGATTTTTAACAACGGACCTTGCTATTGATAAGAACCTGTTACAGGAAGCGTTGAGCAAAGTAGTCATGGATACCTTTAATATGATTACGGTTGACGGCGATACTTCAACCAATGACACACTTGTAATTATGGCTAACGGACTTGCAGCAAACACCCCTATTTCAGCCAAGGGAGAGGATTATGACACGTTTGTCAATGCTCTGTTCTATGTATGTGAATTCCTCGCAAAGAAGATGGCAGCAGACGGAGAAGGCGCAAGCAAGCTTTTTGAAGCAAAGGTGGTAAATGCCAAGAGCAAAGAGGACGCAAGAACGTTATCAAGAGCCATTGTATCCAGCAATTTGTCCAAAGCGGCAATTTACGGATGCGATGCAAACTTCGGACGCTTCTTATGTGCCATGGGTTATTCCGGTGCGGAATTTGACCAGAATGATGTAGAACTCTTCTTTGAAAGTAAAGAAGGACGCTTACAGGTGTTTGATAAGGGAACACCGATTGTATTTGATGAAGATGTGGCAACAAAGATATTGGGAGCGGAAGAAGTAACCATATTTGTGGATATGCATGAGGGAAGTGAAGAGGCTACGGCCTGGGGCTGTGATTTAACCTATGACTATGTTAAAATCAATGCAGATTACAGATCATAACCCAATTAGTACAAATAGACGGAATGCAGATATGAGGAGTTAATTATGGAAACAAGAGAAATGAATGAACTGTTAAAGAAAGCGGAAGTATTAATTGAAGCCCTTCCGTATATCCAGAAATTTAACCGTAAGATTATCGTGGTTAAATATGGCGGAAGTGCCATGAGCAACGAAGAATTACAGAAGAACGTAATCAAGGATGTTACCCTTCTTAAACTGGTTGGATTTAAGCCGATTATTGTTCATGGTGGCGGTAAGGCTATCAGCAAATGGGTGGAAAAGACAGGGAAAAAGGCCGAGTTTATTAACGGACTGCGTGTGACAGATGCAGAGACCATGGAAATTGCGGAAATGGTTTTAAATAAAGTCAATAAAGATTTGGTACGTATGGTAGAAGAGCTTGGCGTAAAAGCTGTAGGTATCAGCGGCAAAGACGGCAATATGCTGAAGGTAGAGAAGAAATACTCTAACGGACAGGACATCGGATTTGTTGGTGAAGTGACAGAAGTCAATCCAAAGGTAATCTATGATTTGTTAGAGAATGATTTCTTACCTATCATTGCACCAATCGGCTTGGATGAAAATTTTGCTACCTACAATATTAATGCTGACGATGCGGCATGTGCCATTGCCAAAGCAGTAGGAGCGGATAAGCTGGTATTTTTAACAGATATTGAAGGATTATACAAGGATATCAATGATAAATCTTCATTCATCTCAAGACTTACAGATAAAGAAGCAGATGAATTGATTAACAGTGGTCTTATTGGTGGTGGTATGCTTCCAAAATTAGGCAATTGTACCTCTGCGATTCAGAACGGAGTAAACCGGGTACATATTTTGGACGGAAGAATCCAACATTGTCTCCTTTTGGAAATCTTTACGAACCACGGTATCGGAACAGCCATTGTGAAGGAAGAGGATGAATAATCCGCTTTGGCAGTAATTGACAGAAACGGGGAAATGACTATGAATATGAAAGAATATATCGAGGCGGCGGAAAGCGCATTATTACATACCTATAACCGTTATCAGATTGTATTGGATAAGGGGCAGGGCGTTTATTTATATGATTTGGAAGGAAAAGAATATCTGGACTTTATTTCCGGAATCGGGGTGTTTGCCCTTGGTTACGGAAACAAAGAGTTTAACGACGCTTTAAAGGCGCAGATTGATAAACTGACTCATACTTCCAATATGTTTTACAATGTGCCGGCAGTAGAAGCGGCTACAAAATTAAAAGAGATTTCGGGAATGGACCGTGTGTTTTTTACAAACAGCGGTGCAGAAGCCATTGAAGGAGCCATTAAGGCGGCAAGAAAATACGCCTATTTAAAGGACGGTCATACGGACCATGAGATTATTGCCCTTGAGCATTCCTTCCACGGAAGAACCATGGGGGCTCTTGCCGTAACCGGCAAGAAAGCCTACAGGGAAGCCTTTGAGCCGTTAATCGGTAATGTGAAATTTGCTGAAATGAATGATTTTGACAGTGTAAGCAGTCTGGTAAACGACAAAACCTGTGCCATCCTTATGGAAACCGTACAGGGAGAAGGGGGAATTTATCCGGCAGATAAGGAATTTATTGAGTCGGTATATGCTCTTTGTCAGGAAAGAGATATTCTTCTCATTTTGGACGAAATCCAGTGCGGTATGGGAAGATGCGGTTCGTACTTTGCATGGCAGCAGTATGATGTTAAGCCGGATATCATGACTACTGCTAAGGCAGTAGGTGGCGGAGTTCCGGTGGGGGCGTTCCTTTTGGGAGAAAAAGCAGCGGCCAATTCTTTGGTTGCAGGTGACCACGGAACTACATACGGAGGAAATCCTCTTGCATGTGCAGCAGTTAAGAAAACCCTTGATTTATTCGAGGAAAACCATATAATTGAACATGTGAATTCAGTAGGCTGTTATCTGGAAGAACAGCTTGAAAAAATAGCGTCAGAGTACGATTGTATTAATGCCCGCAGAGGAAAAGGACTGATGCAGGGACTTGCGTTTGATAAGCCGGTCGGAAGTATCATTAATAAGGCAATTGAGAAGGGACTCCTTCTTATCAGTGCCGGAACCGATGTTATCCGGTTCCTTCCTCCTCTTATCGTTACAAAGGAACAAATCGATTCTATGATTGCTATTTTAAAAGAAGCAATTGAAGAGGATTAAGAATGAAAATCAGAAAAAGAGTGACATCGGTTGTACTATGTACCTGTCTGGTCATTGGTGCAATGATAATTGGTGCCAGTCATAAAGAAGTGGAAGTACCGGAGGTTTTTATCGGTGATTCGGTAGTGGTTTGGTATACGGATGAGAGTATGACGGATTATATCAGTGCCATGGCTGTTTCCTTCCATGAAAAATATGACATTAGAGTCATACCGCAATTACATACGGGTTTAGAGTATACAGAGTCGATTTATGACGCATCCGTCACGGACGGAGAAGCCATACCGGATTTGTTTATTATCAGTAATGAGGCATTGGAGAAAGCGTATTTGACAGGAATTGCGGATGTGATTACCGATCCTAAGCAGTTAGTAACGGAAGGGTACTTCCCTAAGACAGCTCTTGATGCAGTAACCTATGAAGGTAAGCTGGTTGGTTATCCGTATTATTTTGAGACCAGTGTTCTTTTGTATAACAAGAGTTACATCCATGAAATGGCTAAGAATCAGCTTTTGGCGTCAACTACGGATGAGGATGCCGAAAACGGTGGTGAGATTGTTATTACAGAGGGCGAAGACGGACAGAGTTCTCCGGCATTAAAGGAAGAAGATATTACGGAGGAACTCATTGAGGAGACCATTGCAGGGTTGATTCCAAAGACCTTTGACGGATTGCTTTCTTTTGCCAATGAGTATGATGCACCGGCAGCAGTCGAAGGTGTTTTTAAATGGGATGTGGCCGATATCTTCTATAATTACTTTTTCGCAGGAAATTATCTCAATGTAGGTGGCCCGTGCGGAGATAACACAGAGGATGTTGATATTTATAATATAGATACCATCAAGGCCATGCAGGTATATCAGAATTTGAATCAGTTCTTTTCGTTTGAAGCAGATGATGTAAAATATGCATCGGTCATTCAGGAATTTATGGAAGGAAAGATGGTATTTACAACTGCAACCAGCGATATCATCAAAAAGCTGGAGGCAGCCAAGGAAGAAGGAACTTTTACATTTGAATATGGTCTGGTTCCGATTCCGGCATTAACAGAGGAATTGGATACGAGAAATATATCGGTTACAAACACCATTGTTGTAAATGGTTTTTCCGACAGTAAGGAAGATGCCAACCGGTTTGCAACCTATCTGGTTGGAGAAGAGATTGCTTCATTATACGGGAAAACCGGTAAAATTCCGGCCGCATCGGCGGAGGCATGCAAAGATGCCAGAACAGCTGTATTCTATCAGGAATATGAAAAATCCATACCGGTACCAAAGATGATGGAAACCTCCAATTTGTGGGTACAGATGGAGGTAACATTTGCAGAGGTTTGGAATGGAGCGAATGTAAGCAAGAGTCTGCAAGAACTTTCCGAATTGATTATGTCCCAGATAACCGGTACGGAGTATATAGAAGAGTATATTGAAGAGCCGGCAGAAGAAGAGGAGACTGTGGAATATCTGGACGAAGAAGCATTGCGGGAAGAGGCATTGCAGGAAGAGTAAAAAGAAGAAATCCAATAGGGAATTTCTGATTATATGAATATTAATCCAATCATATGGATACTCTACTAATAAGAAGAAAATGGAGGATTCTGTATGATTGGATTTTTTATTGCAATACTTTCCGGTGCATGTATGAGTGTACAAGGAGTTTTTAACACACAGGTAACAAAAACTTCCGGGATATGGGTAACCAATGCTTTTGTACAGTTTACGGCTCTTTTGGTATGTCTGCTTGCGTGGGTGGTTACGGACCGTACCTCATTTGCAACCCTTATGAAGGTAGAGCCTAAATATATGCTTCTTGGCGGGACAATCGGTGCTGTAATCACATATACGGTAATAAAGAGTATGGAGATGCTGGGACCGGCTAAAGCGGTTATGGTCATTGTTGTTGCGCAGATTTTGGTTGCTTATGCAATCGAATTGGTAGGTCTTTTTGGGGTGGAAAAGCAACCGTGGGAAATGAAAAAAGCCATAGGAATTTTACTGGCTGTAGCAGGAATAATTTTGTTTAAATGGAAGTAAATTCACTTGTAAAGTGATATAAAAAATCATACAATAGATACAGTCGTTATACGGGACCCTTTACGGAGTAAATCGGTAAAGGAGATAATGATGAAACAAAGAATTAATAAGAAAATTTTGGGGACTCTCATTGCATTTTTATGTTGCATGGGGGGAACTTTGTGTGCTTGTGAAAAACAGGCACAGACGGAATTCATTTCCCCACAGAATGTTGCGGATGTTTCGGAAGAAATTTTGGAGAATTCCCATGAAAGCGCCCATGAATCAGAGGGTTTGACCGGTATGGAAGCAGATGGGGAAGATGAGGAAAGCGGACGGATTAAGGACATTAAGACACCGCAAGAAATCGTTGTCCATGTATGTGGCGCCGTATGCAATCCCGGGGTGTACCGGTTGGAGGAAGACTGCCGTGTAATGGATGCAGTTATTCTTGCAGGAGGTATGACGGAAGATGCGGATACGGAATGGGTCAATCTGGCAACCCGCATCTGTGACGGAGATAAAATAAGAATTCCGACCAAAGAAGAGACAGAAACCTTGAACGATACCGGACAGCAGGAAGCCGGTATTTCAGCTTCCGATATACATACAACCGGTTTGCGGGAGAAAGAAGAAAGCAGAATAGATATTAATTCGGCTGACGAAGAATTGTTATGCACCCTTCCCGGAATCGGGAAAACAAGGGCAGAGAGTATTATTTCTTATCGGGAAGAACATGGCAGATTTACAGTCATTGAAGATATTATGAATGTAAGCGGAATAAAGGAAAGCAGTTTTCAAAAAATCAAAGAATACATAACAGTAAAATAAGGATAGGCGCTGGAAAATGGGAAAAAAAGTATTAGTGGTGGATGATGAAAAATTAATCGTGAAGGGAATCCGGTTTAGTTTAGAACAGGATGGAATGGAAGTAACCTGTGCATACGACGGGGAAGAGGCGTTACAGTTTGCCAAGGAGCAATCGTTTGATATCATTCTTTTGGATGTGATGCTTCCAAAACTAAACGGATTTGAAGTATGTCAGCAAATCCGTGATTTTTCCAATGTCCCGATTATTATGCTGACGGCAAAAGGGGACGATATGGATAAAATTCTGGGTCTGGATTACGGAGCAGACGATTACATGACCAAGCCATTTAATATTTTGGAGGTTAAGGCAAGGATTAAAGCCATTTTGCGCCGGTTATCCAAAACAGAGGATGCGAAGGCACAATACATGGAAGTGGGCGATATGCGCCTTGATTGTGATGGCAGACGGGTTTATATCGATAATAATGAGATTAATCTTACCGCAAAAGAATTTGAAGTATTGGAGCTTCTGATAACCAATCCGAATAAAGTATACAGCCGTGAAAATTTATTAAAGCTGGTATGGGGAGCAGATTATCCGGGTGATGTGAGAACCGTAGACGTACATATCCGAAGACTTCGTGAAAAGATTGAAAAGAAACCAAGTGACCCTAAGTATGTGCATACGAAGTGGGGCGTTGGATATTATTATAAGGCGTAAGTATGGTAACGGACGCGGAAATCGTTTGTTCTGATAAGAAAGGATTTGTCATGAACAATGTATTGTTGAATTCTATTATGATGCAGATTCGGAAGCTACGGATTTTCCGTAGCTTTCAGGTCCGCATTTTCATTTTAATGCTAATCATCGGTATTGTTCCGAGTATCATTGTACATCGTGCGATTTTGCAAAACTACGAAGCACGTGCGGTCAGTGTTCGTACGGATGAGGTTTCCAATCAGCTTGTGGTAATTGCGAATCATCTGCTGATATACAACTATTTGCAGGATGCTTCCTCAGAGATTATTAATGCAGAGCTGGAGCAGATATCAAATCTTTATGATGGGCGAGTACTCATTATCAACAGTAATTTCAATGTAATAAAAGATACATACGGACTGAGTGAAGGGAAGACCATTATCTCAGAAGAAGTCATGAAATGCTTTAAAGGGGAAAATGACACCAATTACGACAGAGTCAATGGTTTCATTGAGATGACAACACCTATTGTTGAAAAGGTAAAGCAACCGGAGGAAGGTAGGGAAGTATCCAAAGTTATCGGCGTTATGTTGACCAGTGTTTCTACGGATACTATTTCCATGACATTGGAAATTTTAAGCAGAAAAGTCCTGATTATCCAAATGGTTATGTGTATTGCCATTTTTGGTGTGGCCATGCTTATGGCAAAGATTTTGACCAAGCCCTTTGATAAGGTAACCGGTGCCATTAATGAAGTAAAAGAGGGCTATACCAACGAAGCCCTTCAGGTTCCGGATTATAAGGAGACGGAGCATATTGTAGATGCCTTTAATCAGGTGTTGCGAAGAATGAAGGCTCTGGATGAATCCAGGGAAGAGTTTGTTTCTAACGTTTCCCATGAGCTTAGGACACCGTTAACTTCCATGAAAGTATTGTCCGATTCCCTTCTGGCACAGGAGGACGTGCCAAATGAATTGTACCGGGAATTTATGCAGGATATTGCGGACGAGGTTGATAGGGAGAATAAGATTATTAACGATTTGTTGACCTTGGTTAAGTTGGATAAAACCCATTCCGAATTGAATGTATCCTTGGTATCTGTCAATGAATTGATTGAACTGATTTTAAAACGTCTCCGTCCGATTGCCAGAAAGCAGGATGTAGAAGTGGTTTTTGAGAGTAACCGTTCGGTTATGGCAGAAATTGATGAAGTAAAAATCACACTGGCGCTGACCAATCTTGTGGAAAATGCCATTAAGTACAACAAAGAGCATGGTCATGTAAAGGTAACCTTGGATGCCGACCATCAGTTTTTTACCGTTGAAGTGGAAGACTCTGGAATCGGTATACCGGAAAGCTCCTACGAATATATTTTCCAACGTTTCTACAGGGAAGACAAATCCCATTCCAGAGAGATTGGCGGAACGGGACTGGGCCTGTCCATTACAAGAAACGTGATCCTAATGCACAGAGGAACCATAGCAGTATCCAGTGTGTTAGAACAGGGAACCGTTTTTACGGTTAAGATTCCGTTAACGTATATCAGACAGGAAGGATAGAATGCATGAATAAGACAGGTAAAAAAATGATTCTCTTATTGCTTGTTTCGGTGTGTGTTCTTTTGGGAGCTTGTCAGAAAAAAGACCCTAACGAAGGGAAAGACCGATACAGCATTTATTATTTAAATAGAGAAGAAACCAAGATAGCAGAGTTTGCATATTACAGTGAAAGTCAGGAGCCGATTAAGGTATTGGGAGAGCTTCTGGCTCTGCTCTCACAGACACCGGAAAATATGAACTACAATGAAACCATACGGGATTTTCTGGTGACAGCGTATAGCATTAATGGGGATGTGGTGCAGATTACGGTGGACGAGCATTACCGTAAAATGAGTGCTACTACGGAGGTTTTGACCAGAGCAGCAATTGTCAGGACCTTAACCCAGATAAAGGGAATCAATTACGTAACCATGAAAATCGGAGATAACGATCTTACGGACAGTCTGGGAGTAGTAATTGGTGCAATGACGGCAGACCAATTTGTAGATAATGCGGGAAATGAGATTAATACCTATGAAAATGTGGAGCTCACCCTGTATTTTGCTTCTGCTAACGGAAAGTATTTAATTAAGGCATTAAGACCGGTGGAATACAATAGTAATATTTCTCTGGAACGTGTGGTAGTAGAACAATTAATTAGCGGTCCTTCCGGAGAAGGATTGTATCCGACGGTTAATCCCAATACAAAAATACAGAACGTTACCGTTAAGGATAACATTTGTTATGTAAACCTAAGCGAAGAGTTTTTGACCCAGCAATCCAATATTACGCCGCAGGCAACAATTTACTCCATTGTGAATTCGCTGATAGAGTTAGACAGTGTAAATAAAGTTCAGATATCCATTGCCGGTAACAATGATATCCTCTTCCGTGATGCATTTGAATTAACGACTTTATTTGAACGCAATCTGGATATTTTGAAACCGGTGGAAGAAGAGAGCAATAGTGAATGATAAGTAGGAATACGGCTTATATTTGAAAGCGGTATGGAATAACAAGATGCATTTTAGTTTGCTAATCGTTTTTACTTCATAGGAGGTTCTTATGAAGTAAAAATGAGGAGCATTTTTACGGATTTCTGTACAGAACCAAGAGAATTACGAAAGGAAATCTATGAAACGTCCACTTGCATATTTTTCTGTAGTGTTTGCGAGTGTGCTCTTTGTATTACAGCTGGGGAATCCTTCTTTTGGCAGAAGGACACCCGTGGAATTGTCAGATGGCAAGGAAAAAAGCCTTGTCTTTTATGAACAGGACGATTCCGTCTGTTTACGCGGAACAGTAAAAGATTATTCATACAATAATCAATATGGACAAATCACCACAGAACTTATCTTAAAAGAAGTACAAATCATTTCCCCAAACGGAGACCATTCCAAAGAAAAATCCAACAATCAGATTACAAAAGAAAAGTTAAAAAAAGAGAATAGGGAAAAGGAAATTATTGAGAAAGAAAATACCGAAAAGAGTATGGAGATTACTTCGTTTGGACAGACCATACTTGTATATTTGACAGGGAAAGAAGACGTGATAATCGGTAGTCAATTGATTCTTAGCGGAAAGCTTTCTTTCTTTTCGCATGCTTCTAATCCGGGAGAGTTTGATTCGGAAAAATATTATAGAAACAGGGATGTATTATTTGCGGTAAAGAAGGCGAAGATTGAGCAAGTAGGGGCAAAGCACGGGAGTGTTATGTCAACTATCGGGACGCGGGATAAACTTGCCCAGAAACTAAAAGAATTCCGCTTGAAACAAGAAGAAAATCTGGTGAGTCAGTTGGAAACGGGAAATGCGGCTATTATGCGCGCCATGCTGTTTGGTAATAAAGAAGAAATGGAAGAGGATGTCAAGAATCTATATCAGAACAATGGAATTGCCCATATTCTGGCAATATCGGGGTTACATATTTCATTGCTTGGCATGTCTGTATATCGTCTTTTGTTGAGACTTCCCATCCCCAATTGGATGGTACTTGCAGGGAGTGAAATTTTTTTGCTTTTATATGGTTGTATGGTAGGCTTTTCGGCATCTGCGTTCCGGGCAATATTCATGTTTACCTTATTCCTGTTAAGCAAAATAGTAAAACGTTCCTATGACATGCTTACCGCCATGGCAGCGTCAGCGGTAATTCAACTAATGATTCACCCGGGATATCTGTTTGACTGTGGCTTTCAATTATCCTATGCAGCGATTCTGGGAATTGGAATCATACTGCCTGCGTTAGAACAGATAAAAGAATCTATGAAAAGAAAATGGGCAAAACGGATGCTTTCGCCATTTCTTCCTTCTTTATCGGTTACTTTGATAACGGCACCGATTCTGATTTATCATTATTATGAATTATCCTTCTTTTCCATTGCGTTGAACTTAATCGTACTGCCGCTTATGGCACCCCTTTTGTTATCGGGAATTGGAATGCTGTTTGCAATTAATTTGGGTACCGGAATGGAGATTGTACTTGGGGCGTTAGCGGGAAGCCAGTCGGTTTTATCCAATGGATTCCGGGACTTGCTATTCTCAAGTTTGATAAAGCTATTTGCCTTTGGGGTTAATACTATCCTTGGGATATTTGAGACGGGATGCCGCATTTTGGAAATGTTACCCATTGGAAGGAAGAATATTGCGCCTCTCTCCGTCGGAACGATGATTATATACTATACGTTACTTTTTGCCATGACTGTTTTGGTCAAGAAAAAAAGCCACATCTATCAGTTTATTTTTGTGTTGCTGTGTGTTGGAATGTTGCTATTTCCGAAAAAGCTTGATTTTGCTGTATGGGCATTGGATGTGGGACAAGGTGACTGTAATGTCATTTTCACGGAACAGGGAAATTGTTTTGTTATCGACTGCGGAAGTACATCAAACAGCAAAGTGGGTAAAAACATTCTGATTCCATTCCTGAAGTACCATGGAATCGGGAGAGTAAATGGAGTAATTGTTACTCATTCGGATGCAGATCATATGAATGGGATATTGGAATTGCTGGAATTAGGAAAAGAAGAAAATATACGGATGGAAGGCATTTATATAGGAAAGCACTCTTTTGTTAATGAACCTACGGAGTGGAGAGAATTGATATATCTGGCGGATGCCGCTTTAGTACCTGTTTATACAATGGAGCAGGGAGATATGTTGAGAGCCGGAGCGTTGTCTTTCGAATGCATTTATCCATTAAAAGAGATGAAAAATATAACCGGAAATGAAGCATCACTGGTTATGAAGCTGGAGTACGGGGATTTTCAAGGCCTATTTACAGGAGATTTGGAAATAGAAGGGGAGAAACGGCTGCTTGCTGAATATGGGGAGACAGGGGATTATCTATTTGGTTCTGAGTCCTGCGATTTCTTAAAAGTCGGACATCATGGTTCATCTAATTCCGGTTCTGTAGAATTTCTGCAATGGGTGAACCCTGATTGTGCTGTTATTTCCTGTGGGGAGAATAACCGTTACGGACATCCCCATAAAGAAACACTTGAACGGCTGGAAAGTGAAGATATTACATATTTTATTACGTATGAGGAAGGGGCAGTTTGTTTTGAGATGCAATAGAAATTTGCATAAGTTTGCAAAAATTTTTAATTTACCCGACTGAAAAATTGTATAGCATAAATAGTCGGGGCGGGAAAGAGATAGCGCTCCCGACTAAATAAAGAAGAATAGCAACAAGTCGGGGCGGGAAAGAGATGGCGCCCCGACTAAATAAAGAAGAATAGCAACAAGTCGGGGCAGAAAAGAGATGGCGCCCCGACCAAATAAAGAAGAATAGCAACAAGTCGGGGTGGGAAAGAGATAGCGCCCCGACTAAATAGAGAAGAATAGCAATAAGTCGGGGTAGAAAAGAGATAGCGCCCCGACCAAATAAAGAAGAATAGCAACAAGTCGGGGCAGAAAAGAGATGGCGCCCCGACCAAATAAAGAAGAATAGCAACAAGTCGGGGCAGAAAAGAGATGGCGCCCCGACCAAATAAAGAAGAATAGCAACAAGTCGGGGTAAGAAAGAATTGATGCCCCGACTAAAGGAAAAAAACGCATGAATGGTAGGGAAAGAGGAGGTATTATTAATGATTACATTAGAGATGCAACTTAGAAAAGAATTAAATCAACTTAAAGGGATTTTAGAGGAAGCAAGAAGGAGAATTAAAAATGCACCTATCGGCAATTTGCGCATTTCTAAGAAGAAAAACACATTGGAATTCTATTATAAAAACGAAGAAGAAAATAATGGTAGGCAAAGATATATGAGAAAGAATGAGGAGAAGTTAATCAAAGGTCTTGCCCAAAGAGATTATGATGCATCGATTGTTAAAAATGCGGAAGAGAGGATAAGAGCAATTGAAGTATTCTTAGAAAAATATCAGAAAACATGTTTGAAGGGAGTTTATCAGAAGACAAATAAATATCGCAGGGAATTGATTGCCCCTTTCGTTGTATCAGACGATGAATATATAAGACAATGGAAAGCTGTTGAATACAAAGGAAAAGGTTTTTTAGAGGATACGCTGGAAATAATAACGGAAAACGGGGAAAGAGTCCGATCAAAGTCGGAAAAGATTATTGCAGACAAATTGTATGCATTGGGTGTACCATATAGATATGAATATCCGATTGTACTGGATGGAAATGTAAAAATATATCCGGATTTTACAGTATTGAAGATGCCGGAACGGGAAGAAGTATACTTGGAACACTTCGGACTAATGGATGACGAAAGATATGTGGAAAAAGTAATGTGGAAATTAAGTACTTATGAAAGAAACGGAATTTATCTAGGGGTTAATTTATTTATTACTTACGAAACAGGAAGAAATCCGTTAAGTACAAAAACACTTGATAGTCTAATACGAAGTTTGTTTATATGGGAGGATGCATGATGGATAAGCAGGTACTGAGCGGCGGAAGAGACGGAAAGATTGTAAAAGAAACGGATAAGGTTGTTCGCCCGGGAAATGCGTGGACTCCATGCGTGCATGATTTTCTAATCTTTATGCATGAAAATGGATTTTCCAATATTCCAAAGCCTTATGGAATAAATGAAGAAGGAAAAGAAGTGGTTTCTTTCGTGGAAGGTGAAGTGTTTAATGATAGCCTTCCGGACATGATTATGAGTGATGAAGTGCTGATAGATGTGGCTAAATTGCTTCGCCGTTACCATGATATCGGTGAAAAGTATGTGCAGAGACTGACAGGGGAAGAAGTGTGGATGTTGCCAAAGAAGGAGCCGCAGGAAGTGATGTGCCATGGCGATTTTGCCCCATATAATATGACATTTGTAGAAGGAGAGGTGCATGGGATAATTGATTTTGATACCTTACATCCGGGCCCTCGTCTTTGGGACATTGCATATGCCGTGTACCGCTGGATTCCTTTTGTTTCTCTAACCAATCCGGATTACCGTGAGAACCTAGAAGAACAAATCCGCAGACTGAAATTGTTTGCTGATACCTATGGTTTGTGTGCGGATGCAAGAAAAGACTTGCCGAAAATGATGGTGGAGCGGATACAGAGTCTTGTTTCGTATATGAAAAAAGAAGCAGAGAGCGGAAATGAAGATGTGTTAAAGAACATAGAAGACGGACATATGAAGATGTATTTGGATGACATTCAATATATCCGTGAAAATGAAAGCAAAATATTGGAAGGTATCCAATAGAGATGTACTCATTGCAGTGAAAAAGGAATCAATAAAAAAAGCACTGATGTTGTAAGAAATTACTTAACATCGGTGCTTTATTAGTTAGGATTATAAATATCCTCCATCCAAAGTAACGATCTGGCCGGTTAAATAAGCCGGAGCAGTAAGAAGCATCAAAGCAGCTGCAGCGGCTTCGTCAGCGGTACCCATACGGTCTGCCGGAATTTCATTAATAATTATTTCACGTTCCTCATCGGAAAAGCATCGGTTCATATCCGTGTCAATTACGCCGCATGCCAGGGCGTTTACCTGTATATTGCTCGGTGCCAGTTCTTTTGCCAGGGCTTTGGTAAAGCTATTGATTGCACCTTTAGAAGCAGAGTAAGCAACCTCCATGGAAGCACCTGCATTTCCCCAAATGGAAGAAATGTTAATGATGCGTCCTTCTTTGCGGCTAAGCATTAAGGGAATGGCAAGCTTACTTGTGTAAAATACAGAATTTAGGTTTGTATTCATTACCCGGTTCCACTCATCCACAGTCATATCGGAAAGCAAGCCGATATGGGAAACACCGGCATTATTAACCACGGCATCGATACGGTCTAACCCATCAAAAATGGATTCTACAAATATATAATCTCCCATGTCACCGACATAAGCCATGCATTCCACAGAATACTCCGCTTCCAGCTCTTGCTTTAGAGATAAAAGCTTGTCATGGGATTCTTTGCAGGTGATAATCACCCGGTCAAAATGCGGAGCGACAGCCTTTGCGATGGCTCTGCCGATACCCCGGGAGGCACCGGTAATTAAAATGGTCTTTTTATTGGATACTATCATGAAGACTCCTTTTATTTGCTATTCATATTTGGTGGAATAGATTATACTATAGTTAATAAGTTTTTTCCAGACGGAGGTAGCTTTCATGAAAAAAGAATTAGGACGTAAATTCTGGGCTGCAATGCTGATATTCGGATTGGTGGGTCAGATTGCATGGGTAGTAGAAAACATGTATCTGAATGTGTTCCTGTATAAGATGTTTCATGCTTCGGCAGCGGAGATTTCCCTGATGGTCAGTGCCAGCTCCGTAGCAGCAACATTGACTACCATTCTGGTGGGAGCGTTATCCGATAAGCTTGGAAAACGGAAGCTGATTATTTGTTTGGGCTATATTGTATGGGGAATCTCTATTTTAGGATTTGCCTTTATACGAACAGATGTGTTAACACCGATTGCGGGAAGTGCTGTGGCAGCAGCGGCTTTGGGAGTTCAGCTTACCATAGTATTGGATTGCTTTATGACATTCTTTGGTTCCGCGGCGAATGATGCCTGCTATAACGCCTGGTTAACAGATAGAGGAGAAGAGGGGAATAGGGGAAAAATAGAGGGCTTTAACTCTATGATGCCACTTGTGTCCATCCTGGTTGTGTTCGGCGGTTTTATGGGTTTTAATCTGGATTTGGCAAAGAGCTGGACTACAATCTTTTTGATTATCGGTGGTGTTGTTCTGGTAATTGGGATATTAGGATTTTTTCTGATTGAGGAATCTCCGTTATCCGGAAACAAAGAGGGGGAATCTTATTTACAGATTGTTACCTATAGCTTCCGCCCATCGGTTATGAGGGAAAATAAGCTTTTGTATGCAGTGCTCTTTGCATTTGCGGTATTTGGGATTTCCATCCAGACCTATATGCCGTACCTGATTTTATATTATGAGCAAGCCTTGAAGATGAGTAATTATGTGCTGATTATGGCACCGGCAATTATCCTGGCTGCAGTGATTACGGCATTTTACGGAAAACTCTATGACATGCAGGGATTTAAGGGAAGTATTGTGCCAAGCCTTTCTATGTTGATGGGCGGCTATGTATTGCTTTATTTTTCACGGACTACCGTTCCTGTTTTTATCGGTTCCCTGTTTATGATGACAGGATATATGACCGGAATGTTGGTATTTGGTGCAATGATTCGTGATAGGATTCCGGAAAATAAGGCAGGGCAGTTTCAGGGAATCCGTATTATCGGACAGGTTTTACTGCCGGGAATCATCGGACCTTTTATCGGAGCGTTTGTACTTCGGAATGCAGAGCAGATTTTAAATAGTGACGGAACCTACTCTTTTTTACCGAATCAGAATATATTTGCAGCGGCATTTATTGTTGGTATAGCGCTGAGTGTGGTTTTATATATGATTTTTTCTATGATGCGGATGGGGCATTATGATTTGCTCAGTGAAACCGGAGAAGAATTATTAAAGGAAAACACACCACCGTGGCAGGAATATCCAAGACCGCAGATGAGAAGGGGGCAGTATCAGATTTTAAACGGAACGTGGACAGTAAATGGAGAAAAAATACAAGTTCCGTTTCCGCCTCAAGCTGTTTTATCCGGATATAAGGGGAAGGCGAAAGATGTATTAATATATGAAACAACATTTGCGGTTTCCTCTGATTTTACAAAAGAAAGAATATTGCTTCATTTCGGGGCGGTGGACCAGACAGCGAAGGTATTGGTAAATAATAAAGTAGTAGGAATTCATGAGGGAGGATATCTTCCGTTTACATGTGATATTACGGAGGCATTACAAGAGGGAGAAAATCATCTTAGAGTAGAGGCGGTTGATACCTTGTCCAAAGAATATCCGTATGGAAAACAGACCAAAAAGCGCGGAGGTATGTGGTACACCCCTGTCAGTGGAATATGGCAGACGGTTTGGCTGGAGTCTGTGCCTGAGAATTATATTGAAAAAATAAAGCTGACACCGGATTTAGAAGGTGTGGATATAGAACTGAAGGTAGTGGATAGCACCGGGGAGAACAAGGATGCATCGGTAAAAATACTTCTTACGCTTCACAATGGACAGGTAATAGAGCAAACGTTTCGGGGAACAAGTGCCAGAATCGACTTGACTAATATCACAACGGAAGATGGAAGCCTTTATATACCGAAACTATGGACACCGGATGAACCATATCTGTATTCGATGCAGATTTGTGCAGGAAAAGATAGTGTGGAAACCTATTTTGCTTTGCGTACAATTAATATAGAAGAAACACCTTCGGGCAAGCGGGTATGTTTGAATGGAAAGCCAATCTTTTTACATGGAGTGTTGGACCAGGGATACTTCTGTGACGGTATTTTCCTTCCGGCTAAGGCAGAGGAATATGAAAAGGATATTATGAGGATGAAGGAACTCGGCATTAATCTGTTGCGTAAGCATATTAAGGTGGAGCCGGAAATCTTCTACTATGCCTGTGACAGATTGGGAATGTTGGTGATGCAGGATATGGTAAACAGTGGTCCATACTCGTTTTTGTTTGATACGGCATTGCCGACAATCGGGTTAAAGAAAAGACGGGATACATTGCCGTGGGAAAAGAAAACGTATGATGCAAAGGATATTTTGGAAGAAGAAAACGCCGGAAGAAATAAGCGTAAAGTTTTCTTTATCAGACATTCCAAGGAAACGATAGAGCATCTGTACAATCATCCAAGCATCGTTGCCTATACTATCTTCAACGAGGGATGGGGACAATTTAACAGCGATGAAGTGTATGATATGGTAAAGCAATGGGATGCTACCAGATTGGTGGATTCCACATCCGGTTGGTTTTGGCAGGAGAAAAATGATTTTGACAGCGAACATATTTATTTTAAGGTAATTCCTTTGCAGGTAAAAGACAGACCTTTGTTTGTTTCGGAATGCGGAGGGTATACCATGGCTGTCAAAGGACATAGCTACAGTAAATATGCAAGCTATGGATATGGTGCTTGTGAAAATGGAGAAGCACTTACCAGGGAAATCCTCTATATGTATGAGAATATGATAGAACCATTTATTGGGGAAGGTCTCTGCGGCTGTGTGTATACCCAGCTTAGTGATGTGGAAGATGAAGTTAACGGCTTATATACCTATGATAGGAAAGTATGTAAGGTAGACAAAGTAAAAATGAAGGCATTGGCGGATGCCATGCAAAAAGAAGCAGAAAAATAGAAATCATATAGAAACGAAAACAGCAGAATGGAAAAGATTCTGCTGTTTTTATGTATAAGAAAGGATTTCCATTTTCTTCCATAATATGTTGTCAGGTTGACAAGAAATGAGCATGGTGTTATATTTGTTAACAGATGTAATAATTTTGTAACAAATTCATGAGGTAATATATGAACAAATTTGCAGGAAGAACTGCGATTTGCGCCATGGCAGCGGCACTTGCTTTTTCGGGCAGCAGCTTAACGGTTGGCGCGACCGGTTTGTCCTCCATGCTTCCGGCAGCAGGATTGGGGTTGGAGCTGGCAGAAGGGAAATCGGTAAAAGCAGTAAAAGAAGATGCAATCAATAAGACAAAACAAAATATAGAAGCACAAAACGGCACAGTCTCTGATAATGACATTTTAGAGAAGACATCTATTACGGTGGACAAAGAAATTGTTGAACCGGTAGATACAAAGGCATTGGAGGCAGCAGCCAAAGAAGAGGCAACTAAGAGAGAGGAAGAGTACTTTACTTCTCTTGTTATTGCAGATGTAAATGACTATGTAAATGTCCGCGACCTTCCGAGTGAACAGGATGGTCAGATTGTAGGTAAGCTTTACGACAATTCCGTAGGACATTTTATTGAAGAAGAAAACGGATGGTATAAGATTACTTCCGGCAGTTGTACCGGATATGTAAAAGGAGAGTATTGTGTAACCGGAGAAGCAGCCATTGCCCTTGCAAAGGAAGTTGGGGTAAGAATTGCAACCGTTACTACTACAACCTTAAAGGTACGTGAAGAGGCCAGCATGGAATCCAGTGTATTGGGACTTGTTCCTTTGGAAGACCAGTTAGTAGTTACTGAAGAACTGGATGGCTGGGTAAAGGATGATATCGAAGAAGGTTATGGATATGTATCCACAGATTATGTAGAACTTTCTACCGAATTTGTTGAAGCCGAATCCAAAGAAGAAGAGGAAGCACGTTTAGAAAAAGAACGTAAGGCAAGAGAAGAAGCCAATGCAGCTGCGGCAAGAGCACAGGCATCAAGAGGCGGTACCTCTTACAGACCGGCAAATCCGGTAACCGAGGTAAGCGGAAGCGGTACAGGTGTTGATGTAGCCAACTTTGCATTGCAGTTTGTGGGTAATCCGTATGTATATGGCGGTACCTCTCTTACTAACGGTGCTGACTGTTCCGGATTCGTAATGAGTGTATACGCTAACTTTGGTGTATCCCTTCCACATTCTTCCGCTGCAGACCGAAATGTTGGTTATGATGTAGGCAGTATTGACAATGCGATTCCGGGTGATATCGTATGTTACTCCGGACACGTAGCAATCTATATCGGTAACGGACAGATTGTACATGCGAGTACATCCAAGACGGGTATTATTGTTTCTAATGCAACTTACCGTCAGCCATTATGTGTTCGCCGTATATTCTAAAGATACAAATATGTATGACCCCTGTGGAGTTTTCCACAGGGGTTTTATAGACTCAATCGGTCAGTGGATAACTTGACTAATTGGGTCTATTTTAAAGTGTTTATGGAATTGTTTGCATTTGTCTGAAAGTAATTTTTGCAAGAAATTTGTGTAAAAAACTGTCGAATTGTGCAAAATTCACAAAAAAAGTCGAAATCAAGTAAAAAATGAAAAAAAGAAGAAAAAAGATATCCACATGGAAATATGCCCAAAACCTTGATTTCGCTAGTTATACACCGAGTTATACACATTATACACATTCGAAAAAAAGAAATGGGAACAAATTTTTTAGCAGATTTTTGAACAAACGTTTTGTGAAGTTGTAATAAAAAACGAAAAAACAAGGAAAAAGCTGGAAAAAGTAGAAGAATGAAAATATGAAGAAAAGATAAAAGTTTTCAGAAAAATTAGCATAATATAGACAAATGACTATAAAATGTGGTAAAATGAGCATACATTAACAAGGAATTGGGGTTAATGGAGTTTGTGAACAGAAGGGATGATGGTTTATGAAATTTATTATCACAGGAAGAAATATTGATGTTACCCCTGGACTCAGAAGTGCAGTAGAAGACAAGATTGGAAAGCTGGAAAAGTATTTTACTCCTGACACGGAAGTACATGTAACATTGAGTGTGGAGAAGGACAGACAGAAGATTGAGGTTACGATTCCTGTTAAGGGTACTGTTATCCGTTCGGAACAGATTAGCAGTGATATGTATGTTTCTATCGATTTGGTGGAAGAGATTATTGAACGCCAGCTTAAGAAGTATAAGAATAAGCTGATAGAGAGACAGCAGGGAAGTCATTATTTAAAGCCGGAATTCATTGAAAAGGATTATGCGGAAGACGATGAAGTAAAAATTGTCCGCACCAAGAAGTTTGATATCAAACCAATGTATGCCGAAGACGCCTGCATCCAGATGGAACTTACGGGACATAATTTCTTTGTATTCTGCAATGCTGAGACCGATCAGGTGAATGTAGTATATAAGAGAAAGGGAAATACCTACGGTTTGATTGAACCGGAATTATAATATCGTAATATTGTAGAATTTCATAATGTGAGATTTATTTATGAGGAAGCGGAGGAATGATTTTTTGTTCCTCCGCTCCGCTATTGTGATTTCGTTTTTCTTTTTCATCAAAACAGAGAATAAAGATATCCGGAAAGTGGTTTTTTTGGTTACTTTGTATCCATGAAAATACATTGCAAAACATAGTGTGCTATGGTACAATTTATGTGTTGAAATATGACAAAAAAATAACAATCTTAAAATTAAAATATGAAAGGAGTCATTAAAAATGGCAAAAAAAGTTGTTTTAGCTGGCGCTTGCCGTACAGCAATCGGAACAATGGGTGGTTCTCTTTCCACTACTCCGGCACCTGAACTTGGTGCAATCGTTATTAAAGAAGCATTAAACAGAGCAGGTGTTGCTCCGGAACAGGTTGATCATGTATACATGGGTTGTGTAATTCAGGCTGGTCTTGGACAGAACGTAGCTCGTCAGGCTTCTATCAAAGCTGGTTTACCAATTGAAGTACCGGCAGTAACAGTGAACGTTGTTTGCGGTTCCGGTCTTAACTGTGTAAATATGGCAGCTCAGATGATTCAGGCAGGAGATGCTGATATCGTTGTAGCCGGCGGTATGGAAAACATGTCTATGGCTCCTTACGCTATGCCACAGGCTCGTTTCGGTTATAGAATGAACAATGGTACATTGGTAGATACCATGGTTAACGATGCATTATGGGATGCATTCAACAACTACCACATGATTAAGACTGCTGACAATGTAGCAGAACAGTGGGGACTTACAAGAGAAGAACTTGATGAGTTTGCATTAAACAGCCAGAAGAAGGCAGAAGCTGCTCAAGCAAGCGGTGCTTTCGATGCAGAAATCGTTCCTGTAATGGTTAAGAAGAAAAAAGAAATGGTAGAATTCAAGGTTGACGAAGGTCCTCGTGCAGGTTCTACTATCGAAGGTCTTGCTAAACTCCGCCCAATCAATCCTAACGGTTTTGTTACAGCAGGTAACGCTTCCGGAATCAACGACGGTGCTGCAGCAATCGTTGTTATGAGCGAAGAAAAAGCAAAAGAATTAGGCGTTAAGCCAATGGCTACATTCGTAGCAGGTGCTCTTGGCGGTGTTGATCCTTCTATCATGGGTGTTGGTCCTGTAGCTTCTACAAAGAAGGTTCTTGCTAAGACTGGTATGAAGATTGAAGATTTCGATATCATCGAAGCAAACGAAGCTTTCGCAGCACAGTCAATTGCTGTTGGCCGTGATTTAGGAATCGACGTTGAAAAACAGCTCAATCCAAACGGTGGAGCAATTGCATTAGGACATCCTGTAGGTGCTTCCGGATGCCGTATCCTTGTTACATTACTCCATGAAATGGAAAAAGCAGACGCTAAGAAGGGTCTTGCTACATTATGTATCGGTGGCGGTATGGGCTGCTCTACAATCGTAGAAAGAGAATAGTGCATAAGGGAACGGTGTGAAAGCACCGTTCCCATAAGTAAAATAACTAAGCAGACGGGGCGACACCGGTCTGCTTGCGTGCTGTTTAAAAGCACACAATAAATGATAAAGGAGAACAAATATGGAATTTGTTGTTTACGAACAGAAGGGTGCTGTTGGTATTGTTACTATCAGCCGCGAAAAAGCATTAAACGCTCTTAATTCAACTGTATTGGAAGAATTAGATGCAACATTTGATGCAATCAATTTAGATGAAGTTAGATGTGTTGTTTTAACAGGTGCAGGACAGAAGTCTTTCGTAGCCGGCGCTGATATCGGAGAAATGAGCTCTCTTACAAAGGCTGAAGGCGAAGCATTTGGTAAAAAAGGAAACGATGTATTCTTAAAAATTGAAAACTTCCCGGTTCCTGTAATCTGTGCAATCAACGGATTTGCATTAGGCGGTGGATGTGAAATCGCTATGAGCTGTGATATCCGTATCTGCTCTGATAACGCTGTATTCGGACAGCCGGAAGTAGGTCTTGGAATTACACCTGGATTCGGCGGAACACAGAGACTTGCACGTTTAGTTGGTCCTGGAATGGCAAAACAGATGATTTACACAGCAAGAAATATCAAGGCTGCAGAAGCTTACAGAATCGGTCTTGTAAACGAAGTTTACTCTGCAGAAGTTGATGCAGAAGGCAATGTGGTTAAGTCTGCACAGGAAGTATTAATGGCAGCTGCTGAAAAAATGGCAGCAGGTATTGCAAAGAATGCTCCTATCGCTGTTCGCAACTGCAAGAAAGCCATCAACGAAGGTTTAGACCTTGCAATGGATAAGGCTGTTGAATTAGAAGAAAGATTATTCGGTGACTGCTTCGAAACAGAAGACCAGAAATACGGAATGGCATTCTTCTTAGACAAGAACAAAGAAAAAGTAAAAGAACCATTCAAGAACTGCTAGTCATTTTGGATTCGTAAGGCGGCATGCAGGGCATGCCGGAATGGATACTTACATAACGCAGTAGGTTTTTAAAGAGGATTCACTCTTATAACAATAAAAACAATTAATTTTTTTTAGGAGGAACAATCATGAAGGTTGGTATTATCGGTGCCGGTGCAATGGGACAGGGTATTGCAAAAGCATTTGCTCAGACAGAAGGCTATGAAGTTGCTCTCTGTGATATGAAGCAGGAATGGGCTGAAGGCGGAAAAGACAAAATCGCTAAAGGCTATGCAAGACTCGTAGAAAAAGGAAAAATGACACAGGAAGCTGCAGACGCTATCGTTGCAAGAATTACTCCTGGTCTTAAAGAAGATCTTTGTGCAGATTGCGATTTAATCGTAGAAGCTGTATTTGAAAACATGGAAGTTAAGAAAGCTACATTTGCTGAACTTGACAAGATTGCTAAGCCTGAATGTGTATTCGCATCTAACACATCAAGCCTTTCAATCACAGAAATCGGAAACGGATTAAACCGTCCAATGATCGGTATGCATTTCTTCAATCCTGCAGACCGTATGAAATTAGTAGAAGTTATTGCCGGTGTTAACACTCCTCAGGAAACAGTTGATACTATCGTTAAGATTTCTGAAGAAATCGGCAAGACTCCTGTACAGGTTAACGAAGCAGCAGGTTTCGTAGTTAACCGTATCTTAATCCCAATGATTAACGAAGCTGCTTTCATTAAGATGGAAGGTGTTTCTGATGTTGCAGGTATCGACGCTGCTATGAAGCTCGGTGCTAACCATCCAATGGGACCATTAGAATTAGGTGACTTCGTAGGTCTTGATATCTGTCTCGCTATTATGGACGTTCTTTACAACGAAACAGGCGACAGCAAATATCGTGCATGTCCACTTATCCGTAAAATGGTACGTGGTGGTAACCTTGGTGTTAAGAGCGGCAAGGGATTCTATGTATACAACGCTGACAGAACAAAAACACCATTTGACGCTCAGTAAGAGTAGTAAATTATTTGTGGCTATTCAGGGGTTACCCCTGAATAGTTGCAAAAAACTTTATATATAACTTTTAATGGAGGAAAGAATCATGAATTTTTCTTTAAGCAAAGAACATGAAATGGCGAGAGGCCTTTTCAGAGAATTCGCTGAAGCAGAAGTTAAGCCACTTGCTCAGGAAGTGGACGAAACAGAACAGTTCCCTAGAGGAACCGTTGAAAAGATGGCAAAAGTTGGATTTTTAGGAATTTCTGTACCAAAGGAATACGGCGGACAGGGATGTGATCCTTTAACATACGCTATGTGTGTAGAAGAACTTTCAAAAGTTTGCGGTACAACAGGCGTTATCGTTTCTGCTCATACATCATTATGCTGTGATCCAATCCAGACATATGGTACAGAAGAACAGAAGCAGAAATACTTAGTTCCACTTGCAAAAGGTGAGAAATTAGGTGCTTTCGGTCTTACAGAGCCGGGTGCAGGTACAGATGCTCAGGGTATGCAGACAAAGGCTGTTTTAGACGAAGCTACAAATGAATGGGTATTAAACGGTTCTAAGTGCTTCATCACAAACGGTAAAGAAGCTGATGTTTACATCATCTTCGCTATCACAGACATCGTTGAAGATAAGAAGGGCAGAAAGCAGAAGAAATTCTCTGCATTCATCGTAGAAAAGGGAACAGAAGGATTCACATTCGGAACAAAAGAAAAGAAGATGGGTATCCGTGGTTCAGCTACATACGAATTAATTTTCCAGGATTGCCG
>JAZSEL010000167.1:0-25809 GCA_045531685.1 Lachnospiraceae bacterium
TCAATGGTAACATTATAAGCTAATTCATTGTACGCGAGTAATACACCGTTCCTATCATATATTTTTCCTCTTGTACTGTTAATCGTTCGTTCTTTTTGAATTTTAAGTGTAAATTCATCAAGAGTTTCCTGACCGTTTACTATCTGTAATACAAACAAACGTCCAATCAAAACAGCTAATAATATTACCATGAATAAAAGAACAATAAGTATTCTTCCGTTTGTCGAAGTCATATAATTATCTTTTACCCGTTTAAACAATCGATTGTTCTCCTTTTTTCTCCGATGCTTCCATACGCTTCATAACATAATGGATAAGCGGATAAATAACACATGCCATGATTGTCGTATAGACCACTTCAGGAAGTATAATATTCATCAAATAATACATCATATCAAATCTTCGTCTAAAGAAGAATAAAATGAAATAGTACAGAATATTATATACCAAATCACTAAGCGCAATAAATAAAAGCGGAATCTTAATATCCTTCGGAAAAAGAACTTTTTTTAATGTTCCGCATACAAATCCTACATACATATAAAGCAATGCATTAATGCCGTATACGGACCTAAAACCGATATCAATTAATAATCCACTGAAAAAACCGGCATAAATACCGGTTCTCTTTCCGCCAAGAAACCCTAACGATGCAGTTGCAATCAGCAAAAGGTTCGGACGAATTCCACCTATGCTGAATAGGGAAAACAGCGTTGATTGTAATAAAAACAAGCAGAATATGAATATACTTGACGTAATTGCTTTTTTCATTTTCCTATCCTGTAAATCTTAATCTATTTGTTGTTTCAATTCTTTAATAACCAACACTTCATTCAAGTGTTCGAAATCAACAACCGGAGTAAATGAACCGGATTTTGTAAGATTGTTAGAATCGGTTCCGATGGAACTGATATATCCTATCAGAATTCCGGGCACATATTGATCCGATATATTGGAAGTAACGACTTTATCACCGACCGTAACTTTATTTTTACTGTCTACAAGCTGACTATACTCAATCTTTCCATCTGACATAGTCTCAAGATTACCGGTAATAATTAAGTTATCACCACTTGCCAATACCATGCCGCTTGTATTAATTCCATCTGAAATAATAGAAATAACTTTTGCATGATTTGGCCCGACTTCAATAACTCTTCCCACCAGTCCGCTTCCGGCAATTACATTACAATTGACCTGTACACCATCTTCCAAGCCTTTATCAATTACAAAAGAGGAATACCAATTTCCTGCGTCCCTTGCAATAATTCTGGCACCTATCTTGGTATATTCCTCATATTCGGAATCCAAAACATATAATTCCCTTAATTTTGTCAGTTCATATTTTTCCTGCTGCAATTGTGTATTCTCATTTGTCAGCTCAATAATCTGATCTTTTAATTTTTCATTTTCTTCCAATACAGAGGATAATTCCTGCAATTGCTTGGTTTTATCCAATGCATAGGTACCTACACTTGTAAGACCGTTTTCAAACGGAACAATCAAATAACTACTGATGTAATTTAACGGAACTGCCAAGAAATTAGTCGTAAACGACAATATCATTATACCAACACATAATACAGTCAGAATAAAGAGAAGATATTTACTCGGAAGGCGGAACTTTTCCTTTTTTCTCTTTAAAACAGGACTCATTTATCTTCCACCCATTCCTTCTATTGCATATGCAAGTGATTTATAATTATCGTCTTTGATAATTTTTGCCAAACCGATGGCAACACTTTCAAGAGGTTTTTCGGCAAGATTTACCTTAAGACCTGTTCCCTTATGAACAAGCTCGGCAAAACGGTGTACCTGGGAAGCACCACCGGTCAAATAAATTCCGTGACGGTAAATATCTGCGCCTAATTCCGGTGGCGTTCTCTCTAAAATCACCTTAATGGAATCAATAATTGCCGCAAAATGCTCTTCTAACGCATTATCAACCAATTTGGTCGGAATCTCTTTTTCAATCGGAAGACCCGTTACAATATCACGGCCGTATACAAGGGCAGAATGATTACCTGAGGTCAGTTCCGATAAATTAATCTTAATCTTTTCTGCACTCTTTTCTCCGATAATTAAATTGTATTCATGACGCACCCCGTTACGGATGGCTTCGTCAAATTTGTATCCGCCTACTTTAATTAATTTGCTTAATACAATACCACCTAATGAAAGGATGGAAATTTCGGTGGTAGCATAACCCACGTTTACAACCATAACCCCTTGGGAATTTTTAACATCAATGCCAAGACCAAGGCCGTCAGCTACCGCTTTTTCAACCACCATAATCTTTTTGGCTTTCACTCCGGCATCCTTTACCAAATCATAGAAAGCTCTTTTTTCCACTTCCGTAACATCTGTAGGAACTGCTACATAAAAATCTGCCGGCTTAATAGCACCCTTGGACTGGTCCATAATAAAATACTTGACCAAAGTTTCCATATTTTGGATATCTGCAATCACACCATTGCAAACCGGGTACGAAGTCACAATGTTTGCCGGTGCTTTTTCGTACATATCGTAAGCAGAATCCCCATATGCTAAAAGAGTCTTCTTATTCTCAATAGCAATCATGTTTTTTTCGATAAAAAAGTTGTCCTCGTTCTTGTTGTAAATTTTGATATTGCTGGTACCGAGGTCCATTCCAAACGTATTGTTAGACACTTGTTAAGCTCCTTTCTATAGGTAACCTTTTTCTTTTAAACTTGTAAATGTATTATCTCCGATAATGATATGGTCTACTAATAAAATATTCATTAATCGGGATGCTTCCATAATCTGATTCGTAACCCGGATATCCTCTGCACTTGGGGTGGCATCTCCGCTTGGATGGTTATGGAGCAATATAATATGCACGGCATGGTACCGTAAGGCTTCAATAAAAACCTCCCTTGCGGACAAAACCGCAGAATTTACGGTGCCCTTTGCAAGTAAAATCTCTCTGATACGCCGATTTTTCATGTCCGTCAAAATCAAATAGATATGCTCCGTTTCCAGATGCCGCATCCGTTCCATATAATAGAAGGCGACTTTATCCGGTGTGTCAAAATACTCTCCGTTTTCTTCCCTTGCCATCTGCATACGGGAACAGATTTCTGCCACACATTTTAAACGAATCGCTTTTACCTTTCCGATTCCCTTTATCTTTGTGAGCTCCTCTAGGGGGATGGCAGAAAGTGCCAAAAGCCCTTCCTTTGTCCCACTGCGCAATTGCAAAACCTTGTGAGCAAGTGACATGACATCTTCTCCCACGGTGCCTGTCCGTAATATAACCGCAACCAGCTCCGCATCCGTCAATGCTCCTGCTCCCATCCGTTCAAAACGCTCATAGGGAAATTCCTGTTTGTACGTATTCATCCTATCCTTTCTGCTATGCTCTCCAGACATACCCATGAAAAAGAAGAAAAAATACCTAAACGAATCTTATCATATTTCCTTTTTTATGTACACAAATTAGAGTTATTTTTTTTCGCCATAATCCGCTTTTATCCGCCTGGAAATTACTCTAATTTGCCGGTAATGACACCTGCATTTTTTAGGCTTTGTAACGCCTTTAATATGCCGAATTTGGCATGCGGGAAGGTGAGTCCTCCCTGGAAATATACTGCATACGGCGGTTTAATCGGACCATCCGCACTTAATTCAATGGAACTTCCGGAAACAAATGCTCCGGCTGCCATAATTACCTTGGCATCATACCCCGGCATATCCCAAGGTTCCGGAACAACGAAGCTGTCAACCGGTGCTGCCGCCTGAATACCCTGACAAAAGGCAATAACTCCTTCTTCAGAGCCAAAGGTAACTGCCTGAATGATATCATGACGGCTTTCCTTACTATCCGGAACAACGGCAAATCCCAGCTGTTCTAAGCAGGCTGCTGCAAAAACGGCTCCTTTTAGTGCCGATGCCGTAACCGTAGGTGCCAAAAACAATCCCTGATAAAAATCCTTTAAAATTCCAAGGGATGCTCCAACTTCTTTTCCCAATCCCGGCGAAGTCAAACGATAAGCCGCATTCTCCACACATTCCTTCTTGCCGGCAATATATCCGCCAATCGGGGCAAGACCACCGCCCGGGTTTTTAATAAGAGAACCCACAATCATATCCGCTCCCACATCCGTTGGCTCAATGATCTCAACAAATTCACCGTAGCAATTATCCACCATGCAGATAACATCAGGTTTGATTTCCTTAATAAAAGAAATCAATTGTCCGATACGGGAAACCGACAGGGTTTTTCTCGGCTGATATCCTTTGGAGCGCTGAATCGTAACCAGCTTTGTTTTTTCATTAACAGCGGCTTTGATTCCTTCAAAATCAAACTCACCGTCCGGCAGCAAATCCACCTGACGATAAGAAATCCCATATTCCTTTAAAGAACCTTTGCTGTCCCTGATTCCAATTACTTCTTCCAAAGTATCATATGGTTTGCCTACCGGTGAGAGAAGTTCATCTCCCGGACGCAAATTACTCATTAATGCCAATGCAAGTGCATGTGTCCCGCAGGTAATCTGCGGACGCACCAAAGCATCCTCTGTATGGAACAATTTGGCATATACCTCTTCCAAGGTATCTCTTCCCACATCATTGTATCCGTAGCCCGTAGTTCCTAACAGGCATGCCTCACTCACATGACTCTCCTGCATGGCGCGCAGAACCTTTAACTGATTATACTCTGCATTTTTGTCAATTTCTTCAAACCTCTCCTTCAGGGAATCCAGAATCCTCTCCCCAAATAAAAGAACGTCCTGTTCAATCCCCAGAGACTTATAAATTCCGTTCATTCATACAACCTTTCATGTATTCTAATATTTTAGATTCATCGTAATCAAAATCCTGTTTGTTAATCCAGATTACTTCCTCTTCTTTTCGAAACCAGGTCAATTGTCTTTTGGCAAAATGCCTGGTATTTTTCTTAATTAAATCTATGGATTCTTCCAATGTGATTTCTTGGTTTAAATAAGCAAGAATCTCCTTATATCCCACACCCTGCATGGAAACCAGATGCTCATCATATCCCTTATTCCTAAGTTCGGTCACCTCCCTTAGCAATCCGTTTTCCATCATAATGTCGACGCGCCTGTTAATACGCTCATATAAACGTGCCCTGTCATCATTTAACACAAAATAACAGAAATCGTATTCGGCCTCTCTTTTTCTCTGT
This sequence comes from Lachnospiraceae bacterium, assembly GCA_045531685.1. Classification (GTDB taxonomy): domain Bacteria; phylum Bacillota; class Clostridia; order Lachnospirales; family Lachnospiraceae; genus RGIG8767. The sequence goes on from JAZSEL010000167.1 coordinate 5,171, forward strand.
TCCTCATTGTATTCGGAGAACTTTCTGCCGGTAAAATGATAATATTCCAATGCCCTGACAACCCGTTTCATATTGTTATAATGGACGGTGTCCGCATACTCCGGATCAACCTCACAAAGCATCCCGTGAAGCTTCTGTTTTCCTTCCTCCGTGTCTCCAAGTAAGTATAAGGAATTCCGATAGGAATCGTCATGATCCTCTTCATTAAAATCAATTCCGTATAACAGTGCCTGAATATAAAATGCAGTTCCTCCTGCCAAAATAGGAATGCATCCTCTGGCTGAGATATCTGCAATTGCCTGTCTTGCTCTTTCTTGAAAAACAGCAACATTAAACTCCTCATCCGGGTCAAAACAATCAATCAAGTGATGGGGAACTCCCTGCATTTCCTCCGGCATAATCTTAGCCGTTCCGATATCCATACCCCGGTATACCTGCATAGAATCCGCGCTGATAATTTCACCATGTAATTCTTTGGCAAGACGAATCGATAATTCTGTTTTTCCCACTGCCGTAGGTCCGGTCAGAATAAGCAATTTTTGCTTTGCAACACTCATAATTCCATCCTTATCCTGAAATTAATCACACAATACGTTTGAATTTCTTTTCTAATTCATATTTGGTCATGGAAATAATCGTCGGTCTTCCATGAGGACAATGATACGGATTATCCAGAGTCATCATTTCCTTTAACAACTCCTTTACTTCCGCAAGCGACATCCTGCTGTTTCCTTTTACCGCCGCTTTGCAAGCCATAGATGCCATTTTCTCATATATCAGTTCCTGCTTTCCTTTCGGAACATCACTACAAATTTCATCCAGTAGGGATAAAAACATGTCTTTTGCATTTTGACCGTACAAGTCAACAGGGATGCTCCTTACCGCCACCTCATTACTTCCAAAATCCTCAATAAGAAATCCCAGATTTTCAAAATATTCCCTGTAATCAGAAAGTATGGTCTGTTCCTTGGAGGATAACGATACCACAACCGGAGGATTTAAACTCTGGGTCTCTATCTTCTTTTCCTTAAACTGTTTTACCAGACGCTCATACTTTACTTTTTCATGAGCCGCATGCTGGTCCATAATCAAAAGCTTTTCATCGTAGGAAATTAACCAATACGTATCAAACAACTGTCCGATAATCTCATACTCTTTTTCTGCTTCTTTGGACAAAAACGGGGTATCAAACAATGACAGCTGTTCCGTTGTAGACGCATACACAACTTGTTCGGATTTAATGACATTCGCAGATACGCTTCCCGGATTCAACGACTGTATACTTTCCTTGATAATCCCCAATATTGCCGGATTCGGATTGACTTCCGCTTGTCCGCCGGAAGGAACCGGTTCAGAAGGTCTGCCGTATACAGCAGCTTCCTCCCGAAGATACATCTGCTTTTGTGTTTCGGTTCTATCCTGTAATCTGTTTTTTTCAAAAGGTTCCGGAGCCTTCGTTAACACTTCCTTTTGTTCCACGGTTTTATCCGTACTTCCAAAAGAAACCTCCGGAATCAGCTCCTGCATTTTCAGCATAGCGCTGACACTGCTTGCAATATAGTCGTAAAAATACTCTCCGTTGGAAAAACGCACATCCATTTTAGTTGGATGAACATTGACATCCACCAAGTCCGTAGATACATCAATGTTTAACACAAAGAACGGGAATTTGTGCTGCATCATATGATTGGAATACCCTTCCTCCACCGCCTTTGCAATCAATGTACTCTTTATATATCTGCCATTTACAAAATAATTTTCAAAATTACGGTTTGCCCTTGCAATGGTTGGCTTACCAAGAACACCGTAAATAGAAATATCCTTTCCTTTTTGTGATACGGGAATGGTCTCTTTTGCAATATCCTTACCAAAGATACGGTATACCAGTTCCTGCAGATTCCCGTTTCCCGATGTGTGGAATTTCACCTGTCCGTTCTGGATAAACTGGAAAGCAATATCCGGCTTACTTAATGCCATCCGTTCACACAGTTCGTTGATATAGCTTCCCTCCGTGGTTGGACTCTTTAAAAACTTACGGCGCACCGGTGTGTTAAAAAACAGGTTTTTAACAAGTATGGTAGTACCCTTAGGAACACCCACTTCCTGAAAATCTTTTTCCGCTGCTCCTTCAATCACATAACGTACGCCGGTTAATGCAGCTTCTGTTTTTGTAATTAATTCTACCTGGGCAACAGCCGCAATACTGGAAAGAGCCTCTCCACGAAATCCCAGGGTTCCAATGGACATCAATTCCGCAGCATCATGAAGCTTACTGGTGGCATGACGATAAAACGCCTGTTTTACCTGGCTTTTATCAATTCCTTCTCCGTCATCGGTTACACGGATGAAAGAGATTCCTCCGTCCTTTATCTCAACGGTAATGGTCTTGGCACCTGCATCAATGGCATTTTCTACCAATTCCTTTACCACACTGCTTGGACGTTCGATTACCTCTCCGGCTGCAATCTTATCAATTGTTTCTTCACTGAGTAATTCGATCTTCTTCATAGCTCATTCCTCTATCTGTAAAAAAACCTATTTCCCGTTACCACCTGTTATTTAACTTGCTTTGCAGGCGGTATAAGGTATTTAATGCATCCAAAGGAGTCAGGGTACTGATATCAATTCCCTTCAATTCCTCTAACACATCTTCATCTTTAACCGTATCAAACAGGGACAATTGGTTTAATTCCATTTCACTGATAGCTTCTACCTTGTTTTTGGAATCGCCTTTTTGCGGAACCGCAATGTTCTGCACCCGTTCCATAATATCCTTGTCAATCAATTCCGCTAAAATCTCTTTTGCCCTGTCAATTACCATATCCGGCACCCCGGCTAATTTTGCAACCTGGATACCATAGCTCTTATCCGCACCGCCTTTGATGATTTTGCGTAAGAATACAATATCATCCCCTTTTTCTTTTACGGCAATGCAATAATTGTTCACATTATTAATTTTGCCTTCCAATTCCGTCAATTCATGATAGTGGGTGGCAAATAATGTCTTAGCACCTAATATCTTATTGTTGGAAATGAATTCAATCACCGACCATGCAATACTTAATCCGTCAAATGTAGAAGTTCCTCTTCCGATTTCATCCAAAATTAAAAGACTGTTAGAGGTGGCATTACGTAAAATGTTAGCCACTTCGTTCATTTCCACCATAAAGGTACTCTGTCCGCTGGCAAGGTCATCGCTGGCACCCACACGGGTAAAAATCCGGTCCACAATTCCGATACTTGCTTTGGCAGCAGGTACGAAGGAACCAATCTGTGCCATTAATACAATCAATGCACTCTGACGCATGTAGGTGGATTTCCCCGCCATATTCGGTCCGGTAATGACAGAAATACAATTCTTGCCATTATCCAGATACGTGTCATTGGGTATGAACATATCATGTTCAATTACCTTTTCCACTACAGGATGACGGCCATCTTTAATAGAAATTACTCCCTTTTCATTCAGTGTCGGACGGACGTAGCGGTTCTGCTCCGCCACCAATGACAGGGAAGCAAATACATCCAATTTTGCAATTTCTCTTGCTGTCTTCTGGATTCGTTCCAACTGGCTTCCGATATAATCACGGATTTCACAGAATTTGTCATACTCTAAGGTAACCAGCTTATCTTCCGCATTCAAAATGGTATCCTCCAACTCCTTTAACCTTGGAGTGGTATACCTTTCGGCATTGGTCAGGGTCTGTTTACGGATAAAGTCATCCGGAACCATATCCTTAAAGGAATTGGTTACCTCGAAGTAATATCCGAATACCTTATTGTATTTTATCTTAAGATTCTTAATACCCGTACGCTCCCTATCCTCTGCTTCCAGGGCGGCAAGCCATGTTTTTCCCTCTGTCTTTGCCTGTCGTAAGGTATCAATATCCGCATCGTAGCCATCCTTAATGATTCCGCCTTCGCGGATGGTTATCGGCGGTTCTTCCATAATTGCATCATCAATTAAGGCACAAATATCTTCCAAACCGTCAACGGATTCGGATATATGTAAAAGAGCCTGGGAAGTCAGTCCCCCTGTCACAGTCTTAATCGGCGGCATCATACGCAGGGACCCGGAAAGCGCTATTAAATCTCTCGGATTAGCCGTATGAAAACTGATTTTACCAATTAATCGTTCCAAATCATATACCGGATTCAGATATTCCCTGATTTCGTCTCTTTCACACGGATTCTTGCAAAATTCATCCACCGCATCCAGACGCTCTAAAATCTTATCCTTATCAATCAGGGGCTGCTCAATATATTTGCGTAGCAGTCTTCCCCCCATTGCTGTTTTCGTTTTATCCAGGACTCCCAGCAAAGAACCCTTCTTTTGTTTGTCACGTAAGGTCTCACACAACTCCAGATTACGTCTTGTGGAGCTGTCCAGAAGCATGTACTTGCTGGTCAGATACGGATAAATATGTGTCATATGGTCCAGAGTATTTTTCTGGGTATCATACAAATACATCATCAAAGCACCGGCGGCAATGGTTCCCACCGGAAATTCTTCAATTCCGATTCCCTGCAGGGACAATACATGAAAATGCTTCAACAAAATCTTCTTACAGGCATCCTCATCAAAAAAATGAGGCTCCAAAGGATTAATACAGATACCTAAACGGTTCCGCAGTTCTTCTAACGGAATCCCGCTAACAAGCAGGGCATCATTACAGATAATCTCAGCCGGTGAATACTTTATTATTTCATCCAGCAACTGATTTTTATCCGATACTTCCGTCAGGTAATAATCACCGGTTGTAACATCGGCAATGGAAATACCGATTACTTCCGAAAAATAGGCAACACACATGAGATAATTATTCCGGTTATCCTCAAATGCCTGTGTATTCAGATTGGTTCCCGGTGTTACAATTCGTACCACCTCTCGCTTTACCAATCCCTTGGTGGTTTTCGGGTCTTCCACCTGTTCACAAATAGCCACTTTATAGCCCTTAGATACCAGCTTATTTAAATATCCGTCAACAGCATGATAAGGAACGCCGCACATAGGTGCCCGTTCCTCAAGTCCGCAACTTTTTCCGGTTAATGTCAATTCCAATTCTTTTGATGTAACAATGGCATCTTCAAAAAACATCTCGTAAAAGTCACCCAGACGGTAAAACAAAATACAGTCCTTGTACTCTTCCTTGGTTCGCAGATATTGCTGCATCATTGGGGTTAATTCAGCCACAATCGTTTCCTCTTTCTTACTCGCTTACAAGCTCTCCAAAATAGTAGAACCCTTTCGCTTCCTTCAGTCTGACCGGAACAATGGAGCCAATCAGTGACCCATCTCCCGGAAAATGTACCAATGTATTATTGGACAAACGCCCAGTTACCAGAGTGCTATCGTGTTCGTTTCTCTCTTCAACCAAAACATCCTGCACCTGTCCGGTTAATGTTCCTGCCTGTTCGTTTGCCGTTTCCTGAACTGCACTCAGCACACGATTAAACTGCTCCTGTACCACTTCGGCAGGAACCTGATTTTCCATGGCAGCAGCCGGAGTTCCGGTACGTTTGGAATAAATAAAGGTAAAAGCATTGTTGTACTGTGCCTTGCGTACAACATCAATGGTTTCATCCACGTCTTCCTTGGTCTCACCCGGAAAACCAACAATAATATCCGTTGTCAACGCCAAGTCCGGAATCTCCCTGCGAAGCTTTTCAACTAAGGCAAGATAGGATTCCTTGGTGTATCTTCGGTTCATTTTTTCTAAAATTCTGGTAGAACCGGACTGCAATGGCAAATGTAAGTGACGACAGATTTTCTTGGAATGTTTCATAACTGCAATCAATTCATCGGACAAATCCTTTGGATGGGAAGTCATAAAACGAATCCGTTCAATGCCGTCAATTTTTTCCACTTCCTGTAACAGTTTTGCAAAGCTCACCGGTGTCTTAAGATTTTTACCATAAGAATTCACGTTCTGACCAAGAAGCATAACCTCTTTTACACCATCCTTGGCCAAACGGGTAATTTCTTCTATAATCTCAGACATTTCACGGCTTCTTTCCCGTCCTCTTACGTAAGGAACGATGCAATAGCTACAAAAATTATTGCAGCCAAACATGATATTGATTCCGCACTTAAAATCATATTTTCTTTCAATTGGAAGTGTCTCAACTATCTTGTCCGTACTCTCCCAGATATCCACTATCATTTTTTCTTCTGTCAGCATACGGTAAACCAACTCGGCAAACCGGAAAATATTATGGGTTCCGAAAATCAGATTCACATGGCGGTAACTTTTTTTGATTTTTTCTACCACAGCTTCTTCCTGCATCATACAGCCGCATAACGCAATCTTCATGTCCGGATTCTTCTTTTTTTGGTGTCCAAGCTGTCCCAGTCTTCCGTATACACGTTGGTTGGCATTATCTCTTACGGTACAGGTGTTAAAAATAACAAAATCCGCATCCTCGGATTCCACAATTTCATATCCTGCCTCTTTTAAAATACCCACTAATTTTTCGCTGTCCTTTGCATTCATCTGACAACCGAAAGTGGTTACGCAACAGGTTGGTTTTCTGCCAAGCAATTCCTGTTTTTTGGCAATGAGCTCTTTTAAACGTTCAATATATTCCTGCTGTCTTTTGCTTTCTTCTGCATTTACTTCCTGTGAAGCATTCTTAAATTCCATATACAAAACCTTTCCAGTCTTTTTTCGCCCTCTTACCGGCTACATACAATTACTTCATCCTCTGTAATCAGGCAGGTGGCTTTTTTATCGTGTGCATCCGGCTCTATGCTATCGGATAACTGCAACGAATAACATAGTGCGACACGTTCTACCATATCATATTTATCCAGATACTTATCATAGTAACCTTTTCCATATCCGATACGGAAGCCTTCTTTGGAGAAAGCACATCCGGGCATAATCATAACGGCATTTTCTGCCATAAAAGGACTATACATAGCCTCACAGGTATGGGAAGGTTCCGGAATTCCCTTATATCCTTTTACCAAATCCTGTAAGGAATGAATCCGGAAAAACTCCATTTCTTCGCCATCTACTCTTGGAAGAAATACCTTTTTCCCTTCTTCTAAAAAAGCAGAAATCAAAGCATCGGTCGAAACTTCACTTTGATAGCCTGCGTAACACAGAATCGTGTCTGCGTTTTTAATACAGGATAACTCCAATACTCTTTTCCCTATGTCATGGTCCTTTTTTTCGTGTTCTTCCGGTGTCAGACTTGCACGTAACGCCAACTTTTCTTTTCTAATGGAGCTCTTTGTTCCCATATTTTTCTCCGAGATTGGTAATACTTCCGTCCGCCTCTTTAATGTCAATATTGTCCAATTGTCCCCGTAAACTTCTGCGGATGGACAACACATACTGTTGACGCAATTCCTTCTGTTCTGCCTTTTCTGCATCAGTAAGTCCTTCATTCTGGGACTTGTGATACAATTCATTAATTCTATCGATTGTTTCCTGCATAGTCATAATGCAACTTACCTTTCTGTCGTTTCAAAATAACAAACCATGGCTTAGCCGTGGATGTTCTGAATAAAATCAATGACATCAAAATTCTCATCCTTATGAGCCTTGAATAAAGTACCAAAATTACGGCCATCCATAAGTCTATGTATAATACGGATATCCTTGCTGTTGGCAATAATCATATCCGCACCGCTGCTTGTGGCAATCTTAGCAGCATTCATTTTGGTATTCATACCGCCGGTACCCACATTGCTTCCTGTGCTTTCCTTGCCCATATGCATATATTCATCCGTAAGCTCGTCCACCTCTTCAATAAACTTAGCATCCTTATTAACGCGCGGGTCATCCGTATATAAACCATCAATATCTGATAACAGGATTAATAAATCCGCATTCACAAGTGAGGCTACAATGGCAGACAGGGTGTCATTATCCCCAATCAGCACATCGTCTTCCCCTACCAAAATCTCATAGGTGGATACGGTATCATTTTCATTAACAATAGGAATAACACCAAGATTCAACAATTCGGTAAAAGTGTTATACGCATTTTCCCTGTTCACATCGTCCACAATGGTATTCTTTGTCATCAGAATCTGTGCCGCAATCTGGTTATATTCGGAAAAAATCTTCTGATAGGTCATCATCAAACGGGCCTGTCCGATTGCTGCACATGCCTGCTTAAATCCCATATGCTTGCTATTGGCCTTAAGCGCACCGCTTCCGACTGCCTTTTTCCCAACTGCAATCGCACCACTGCTTACTAAAATTACATCTTTTCCCTGATTTCTGAGATTGCATAATTCCCGACACAAAACATCCAATTTAATGTAATCCAAATCCCCTGTTTCCTTATGCTGTAAGGATGAAGAACCAATTTTGATTACAATCCTCTGTTTGTCTTTAATTCCCTCTCTTATCTTACTCACAACAGCCTCCAAACAATTTTTTCATAACCTTAATATTATACTACGGAACGTACTTTTTCGCAATCGCCTCGGCAACTGCCAATCCGTCCATGGCAGCAGATGTAATTCCTCCCGCATATCCGGCACCTTCCCCGCAAGGATACAGTCCCTTTATCTCTGACTGCAACCCGTCTCCACGCGGAATCCGTACCGGAGAGGATGTTCTGCTTTCTACTCCGGCCAAAATACAAAAATCATCATCAAATCCCGGTATCGTTTTTCCAAACTGTGTCATACCTTCAACAAAAGCAGTGTTTAAACTATCCGGAATCAACTGACGCATATCGGCAAAGGTGTAATTTCCCTTAATACATGGAGAAAATGCCTCACATATATGCTCCTTCTTTCCGGACACACCGGTAAATTCGCAATAATATTGTACGGGAATGCTTCCGTTTCCAAGCTTGTATGCCTTTTCTTCCAGATTACGCTGGAATTCCACACCGGCAAGCGGGTGCTTAGTCGGATAATCCTCCCTTGTTACCGACATGATAATGGCTGAATTGGCTACTTTACTGTCACGTTTGCTGTAACTCATACCATTCACTGCCAAACGATTGTCCTCGCTGGAAGCATTAACAACATAACCTCCCGGGCACATACAGAAAGAATAAACCCCTCTGTCCACGGAAGTTTTTGCCGCCAGTTTATAGGCAGCTGCCGGTAATTTTCCGTCTGAATTGGTATCTCCATATTGTCCGTAATCAATCATTTCCTGCGGATGCTGTACCCGGAATCCTACAGCAAAATCTTTTGCTTCCATAGGCACATCATGGGAATACAGCATTTCAAATGTATCTCTGGCACTATGACCGATTGCCAGGACCACATTTTCCACCTCTATCTGCTCCTTGTAGTTAATGACCAATCCAGTCAATGCATTATCGGTAATGATTACATCCGTAACTTGTGATTCATATCTGATTTGTGCTCCCCATTCAAGCATCTTATTACGCATATTCGCCACTGTTACCGACAAAATATCCGTCCCGATATGGGGTTTGGAATCATACAATATATTTTCCGGTGCTCCGTTTTCTACCAAAATCCGGAGTACCTCTTTGTTTCTTCCCGTTTTATCCTTAATAAGCGTATTCAGCTTACCATCCGAAAAAGTTCCGGCTCCCCCTTCTCCGAATTGCACATTGGAATTATGTAGCAGCTTTCCGTTATTCCAAAATTCTTCCACATCCTTGGTCCGCTCTTCCACTCGTTTCCCGCGTTCCAACAACATAGGACGGTATCCATGTTTTGCCAATACATAACCGCAAAACAGACCGGCAGGCCCCATTCCGATAATCACCGGACGTTTCTTACACGTTTCCTGTCCCGAAATGACAAATTCATAGGAATTCCCATCAGCCTGTAACACATCCGTAAGTCCTTTTTTCTTTAGGACTTTTTTCTCATCCTTTACCTGACAGGTAACACTGTACACATAAAACAACCGTGGTTTTTTACGTGCATCCAAGGATTTTTTAATGATACAAACATCCTGCAGCCATTCCGGCTTTATTCCTATTTTTTTGGCTGCCGCCTGATAAACGGCATGCAATTCCTGCTTGCTGTCAACTGTTTTCTCCACAGGAATCTTTATCTGATTAATCTGAAGCATTCTATTTCCTTCCTATTGCCGCATATGTACCTGCCAGGTAACCCGATGTCCATGCCCATTGCAAATTATATCCACCGCATTTACCGTCCACGTCCACCATTTCCCCGCAGATAAATAATCCCGGCTGATAAACAGACTGCATATTGTCATCCAATTCCATAAAATCCACACCGCCGCAACATACCTGTGCCTGCTCATAGGAATTGGTATCCTCTACCTTAATCCGGAATGATTTCATATCCATGCACAGGGAATACAATTGGTTCTCTGTCTGTTTGTTTACAATATCCGTTGCTTTTATGCCAAATTTCTTTAATAACATAAATGCAATTTTTTTATTTACCGTACCTGTTAAAAATTCTTCACAGGTATCCCCTTGATAAGTCTGAATCCGTTCTCTTACAAAGGTTTCCCACTCTTTATGGGTGCGGTCCAAAACAAAATCAATGCCGGCCTCTACCACATGCCCTGCCTTTAATTCCTTTGCCGCCACCCGGCTGATTTGAAAGACCGGGATACCGGAAATTCCGTAATCCGTTAACTGTAATTCTCCCTGTTCCTTTGCAATCTCCCTGCCTTCCGAATAAAGCTGTATTTTAGCTTTACAACGCACCCCTGCAACCGCCTTAAAGTATTCTCCCTTACAACGCAATTGCACCAGGGCCGGCAAAAGAGGTACAATCCGGTGTCCAAAGTTCTTACAATAATCATACCCCTCCGTTGTACCGTTTTTCATACCTGCTTTGCTTCCGCAGGCTATAATAACCGCATCAAATTCCTTTTTTCCTTCCGAGGAACTTACGAAAAAGATACCGTTCTTTTTAACATCTATCCGGATATCCGTTACCGATGTTTTCACGGTAACCGAGTTCTTTACCAATGCATTTCTCAGAACATCCAGAACTGCCGAAGCCTGCTCGCAATAAGGATACAGATAGCCGTCCTTTTCTCTTGTCATAAGACCGATTCCATCAAAGAAAGCAAGGGTGTCTGCCACACCAAACCGCGCAAAACACTTCTCAAGCTTCTCTGTGTCCTGCACATAATAATTGGCAATGTTCATATCATTATTGCCAAGATTGCATTTCCCGTTTCCCGTAGCAAGGATTTTCTTACCCACTCTGTCGTTTTTTTCATATATTGTTACGTTTGCGCCATTCCTTGCCGCACTTATCGCTGCCATCATTCCCGATGCTCCGGCACCCACAACCAATACTCTTTTCATATTCTGTCAGCCTTTCTTTATCAGCTTGTATAGGACTCTAAAAAATCATAAACTTCACGGATATCATTAAAACACTTCGTATGGATAATCTCCTGTTGTACATCGGGAGGAAGCATCTCCAAGGTCAAATCCGTAGGCATGTACTCTTCTTCGTAATCGGAGCGGAACACAACCAGTTCATGATTGACTGCCTTTAAATAATAAATGATTTTTTCCTGTTCTTCTTCGTATACTTTTTTAACTACAATCTCTTCCGGGTGAAAGGAAATCAATTCAATGGAACGGAACCCGTTTTTCCTATCCTCAAAGGATGGACTCATTTCGTATCTGTCAATCTCTTCCAGCAATTCTTCTCTGGTTAAGCCTGTAAACTGAAACGGAATGGCCTCCTCCAGATTTTCCAAATTATCCCCCTTATAGACCTCCATCCGGTATATGGTGTCGCAGGTCGTTACATTCTGCTTTGTGGTAACACTTAAATCCACTTCTTCCGTTTCTGTAGTTTGGGGCAAAGCAGACTCCTTATGTTTCAAAGCATTATTACTGCCCTGTATAAGATAAAGTGCGATTCCTGCAAGCACTACAATGAAACAAAACAAACTGATACTTTTCAAAAATTTCATATCGACTCCTTTTTTGAATAGTATCAGTAGTTTTAATAAAAATATTCATAAATGCCGGTTACAGGCGCAAGCGACTGCGCAGGAAATGAACCGGATAATAATTCAACGTACGCTTCAATGCCGCCTCGTCCTTTTTACTTATCCCACGCAGGGCAAGCAAAGTAAGATAATACAATAAATACCCAAAGAATACACTTAACAGCAACAGGAAAATGTTCATAACAATGAACTTACTCAATATCATGAATAAAATCATGGTAATAATTCCCGCTACTCCGTATTTTCCAATCTTTAACAGTATTTCCAGACCATCCAAACGTATGATTTTACAAATAAAAGCTATGAATGCCAGTAAGAGAACACCATAGGAAACATAAAACGAATACAGAATAAGCATACTGTTGCCGGTTCCTTTGGAAAAACCAAGTGCTAAGAATCCGATTTGAACCAGCAAAGCACCTCCCTGTAATCCCCAGACAATCCCTTCTTTGTCAAAGGATTTCAAAATAGAACCCATAGCATACACCACTCCGCCAAGTAAGAGAATAAATGCCCCATACTGTAAATATTTAGCAGACAGGGATTCCTGTCCGGTAAATACCACCTTTACAATAGGATCTGCCAAAAATGCCAAAACCATTGTAGGCGGAAGCAACATAAAGATGCTGTTCTTTATCATATACTGTGCCCGTACCGTCATTATTTTAATCTCATCCTTGCGGTAATCGATACGGAGACGATATTTTTCTCTTGCAATATACTCAGAAAAAATCAGGAAAACAAGGCACATCGGAAGAAAAAGCTTACCAAATAAAATTCCCATATTGGTATAGGCATCCGAAATTGCCAAGCCGGCTTTTCCTACCCCCTTTATGTAAAAAACAACGGACAATAAAAGGGACAAAAGCAAACATGCATTGCCCAGCATATTTTTGACATGCATTGCCCAAAAACCGCTTGTTGACGCTTTTCTTCCCGTCGTATAACTCTCACCGTTACGTGCAGACTGCAATTTGCTTTTCACGGTAAAAAAAGCTGCCACTAAAAATACAATACCGGAGGTAAGCAGATACACGCATGCAACTCCCATAGCCATATAAGCATCCCTGGTAATGGAATTCTTCAAGAGGGAAGATACACTCTTTCCGTAGGAATCAAACATACGGAGGATAAAAAAGGAAAATCCCACCGGTAACATACATTTCAATAAATCAACAATATTTGCAACTAATCCATTGCCGTTTCCCGTATGGTAACCGCACAAAACATCCGTAACACCGGTTAAAATCATTACTACACATAATATCTGAATCACCGGAACCGGATATACCATTCCTAAGAGTTTCCCTGCCAGACCATTCAGGCAAAAAGCAACAAATACTGCCACAACCATGCTGCTAAAGACAACATATGCCAAGGCAGGCTTCACAATATGTTTGGAATGTTCCCCTACCCCTTTTTGATTACGGATACTAACCATCTTGGCAATCCCGCTTTGAAGACTTCCGTACAAAACCGAATATAAAAAGTAAAAAACAAGGAAGGAAACGCCAAATATTCCCATTCCGCAATCCAGAATATAATTCTGAAGTATCATCAGAAAAATAATATTCACTATCTTTACTATCGTACTTAAGGATAATTTTGAATTCATATTACCGTACCTTTCAAATCGTATCTCTGGTAATTGCAAGCCCTCGCAACACAGCTTCCTGTTTCTCTTCCATTACAGCAGCTTCTTCCCCTGTCATATGGTCATAGCCGCATAAATGATACATACTGTGAGCAACCAGAAAGGCAAATTCTCTCTTTATGCTGTGACCGTACTCCTCTGCCTGCATAAGCACTCTGTCTTTATTGATGATAATATCTCCTAAAATAATCATGCCGCTTTCCGGATTGGTATAATCCATTTCCTCTCCGGGTGTAATGTAAAATTCAGACGGGGAATCAAAAAACAATCCCGGAAACGATAACACATCCGTAGGTGCATCAATTTCCCTCATCTGCCGGTTGTATTCACGAATTCCTTCATTATCCGTAATGAGAAGATTCACTTCCACCTCATACGGACATTGCTCCGTTTCTAACACATGGTTAATTACTGAGGCCGCCACCTCATCTACATCAAAATCAAACCCATAGCCGGTTTCATTTTCCAAATACAATTGCATATTCATACCTATTCTTGTCTATTTTCTTTTGTTTCTGTTTTCTTTGCCCTTGGTACGCAGGTTGTCCTTTCCGTCCCTGGCTGCCTCTCTTTTTTCGTACTCTTCATATGCCAGTACAATTTTTTGAACCAGAGGATGTCTTACTACATCCTTGCTTGTCAACTTACAAAAAGCAATTCCTTCCACATTACGGAGTACCCGACAGGCAATGTCCAAACCGGATTTGGTTCCGGGCGGCAAATCCTTTTGGGAATCATCCCCCGTAACAACCACTTTGGAACCAAAGCCGATACGGGTCAGAAACATTTTCATCTGGGCAGGAGTTGTATTCTGTGCCTCATCCAGAATGATATAGGCATTATCCAGGGTACGCCCGCGCATATATGCTAAAGGAGCAACCTCTATTAACCCCTTTTCCATATTTTTCAAAAAGCTTTCCGCACCCATAATCTGATAAAGGGCATCATACAACGGCCGTAAATACGGGTCTACCTTGCTCTGCAAATCACCCGGTAAAAATCCCAATTTTTCCCCTGCTTCAATGGCCGGTCTGGTAAGAATAATACGTTCTACCTCATTGTTCTTAAATGCCGTAATTGCCATAGCCATTGCCAGATAGGTCTTACCCGTTCCTGCCGGACCCATACCAAATACAATCATATTATCTTTAATGGCATCTACATAAGCCTTCTGTCCCAATGTCTTTGGCTTTAGTGGTTTGCCGCTGACGGTATGGCAAATAATTTCCTTATCAATTTGAAGGAGAGCTTCCTCATTCTCTTCCATTCCCATAGAAATTGCGTAATCAACATCCTGTTCCAAAATAATATTTCCTCTTTCCGACAATGTCCGTAATGTAGTTAAGACTTCTTTTACACGGGCAGCAGCTGCCTTGGAACCGCGGATTGTAACACAATCATCCCGATTTATCACATCGACCGAATATGCCCGTTCTATTTTTTTGATATATCTGTCACACTGCCCGAAAACATTTAAGCAATGCTCTGCCCCAATTTCCAGGCGTTCCGTTACCAATTCATTCATCTATTTACAGATTCTCCAATATCCTTTATTGCTTATTGCTCCTGTATGGTTACATCAATAAGCAAATCTCCCGTCAATTTTAAATATTGACTATCAGCTTCTATTTTAACATTATTTTCTATAATTTGTACCCCTTTTTCGTTTAATTCTTCAACTGTTTGTGTCAGAAATTTTTTAAGAAGAATTCTCCCTTCCTCTTCCCCGTACAAGTCTTCAATTTCAATGTATTCACAATACTTCCGCACACCCCAATATAAGGGAATGGAGAACTCCCTAAAGACATCCCCGGTATCTTCCGTCACAACTACATCATACAGGGAATACTTATTTTTGTTTAATAATAGACTAAAATAATTTTGTCCGATTCTCACATAGGGGATGGCATACTCATTTCCGGTATAATTCTTATGCTTATAATAACGGCTGATTTGTCTGTGAATGGGATACTCCGTCCGGATTACAATGTCCGCGTCCGCATTTACATAATCATATGAAATTACATTTCCGTCATTATCATAAATGGGTACCTTTCCCTCCACCAAAACCATTCCGGATTCTATCTCATCCCCCACCTTTACCTTGGGGATTCCTTCCCTTGTAATAATACGGATGATTTTTCCGTCCATTCCGGCTATCAAATCAGCTCCTGCGCCTCTTCCATACCCGTTTTCTCCTTCTGAAACATAATTTTCCTTTATGGAAACAATTAATTTAGTCCCGGACAATCGCACCGATACCCAACTGATTCCTTCAAAGTATTCCCTGATTTCCTCTTCTATTGTTTGGATATCAATGGAATCTTTATACGTTCCGTAATCCACTCCCTGAGAATTGATAAAACGGAATAAAATCTCATCGCTTATTTTTTCATTTCCTTCAATGGAAAAGGACCAAACAAAAAAAGACATCCCATAAATAAACAGAAAAGAAAACAACACTCCTGCGAAGAATATTTTCCGCTTCTTATTTTTTCGCATAAAAAAAGGAAGTCCGTATTCTCCCTGAATAACTGCCGTTACCCTTGTCTTTTCCAGAAAAGGACTGATTTTTTTATAATCCCTGTGATGAATCTTACATTCATAATGCTCTTCAAAGGGGATAATATCCCAAAGAATAATCCCGTTTACCCGGCACAAATTAAAAAAACGTTCCGGAGAATATCCGGACAGAGTCATTACGTAATAACCTTTTATAAATCGAATAAACGCAAGCATACCTACTCCTTATGATGGATATTCTATGGACAGGACATGCCCCTTTATTAACATATCCTCTTCTGTGTAATGGTCAATTTTCAGATTCTGTCCCTGGATTTTGATATGGGTATTTTTTCCCTGAACCCGGATACAATTTTTAGTGTATTCCAAAATCCCCTTGTAATTTTCAATATAAATTTCCTGATTTCCCACTGTGGTTAAAATAAACGCCCCCTGGGTAATATCTTTTGGTAAATTCAGTTTTCCAAATAAATCCGACTCTTTCTTCTTCATGGTACAGTATATGTTTCTTCCCATAAGAAAAGAACCATACCACTTATTTGTGATACGGTTCTTTTGTCATTATCTTATATCCTCTGTAAATTTGTTCCAAAAGGATGACACGCATTAACTGGTGCGGAAACGTCATGTCGGAAAAACTGATTCGTCCCCCGGCATTTTGCTTGATTTCTTCCAATATACCAAGAGAACCGCCAATAATAAAGGTAATATGGCTAATCCCCCGTATTCCCGCGTCTTCAATCATTCTTGAAAAACCCACTGAATCATACTTCTTTCCCTCAATAGCAAGACAAATTACATAAGAATCCTTCGGAATCAAATTTTTAATCCGTTCGCCTTCTTTTGCAAGAATCTGTCCGTTCACGGTTTCCGAAGCATTGTCCGGTGTTTTTTCATCCGCCACTTCCTTGATTTCCAATTTGCAATACTTGGATAAACGCTTGGTATATTCATCAATGGCATCCCGATAAAATTTTTCCTTGATTTTTCCAACTGTAATAATCGTAATCTTCATAATTTCTTACTCAAAAATATCCGGATATACTTCTTCCAGAATATACTCAACAAAGGATGCATCAATGCCTTCTTGGTAGGCAAAAACCATTGCCTTTAGTTTTTCCATTCTTCTAAAGTACAGAATTTCCATTTCCGGTTCATCATCGGTTAATTCCTTATCAAACTCATCCACTACAATCGTATCTTTTAAATATTTGATAATAGCATCCTTTGTGTTTTCATCAGAGGAAGCCTGTGATTTGAGTTTTTCATAGGATTTACGGGAGGTAATACCGCTTACCACAAAAAGAACAAACATGATTCCCATAACAATGGTTATCATAGTTTTGGTAAATGTCGGCAAGGAAATTGGCAATACACCAAGATTTAATAATACCAAAGCGATGATTCCAATCACACCAACAATAAGCAAGGAATCTGCTCCGGACTTATAATCCGCTGCTTTTTTTGCGGCATCTTCATAAGGAGTTCTCATCATCTCCTTCTTGCGCATTTCCTGCTCCTGCATAAGTGCCATTAATTGTTCTTCGCTCATCTGACTCATAACTTCAGCCGCTTTTTCCGCTTCTCTTTTAGCTGCCACATTTTGTAAAAATACACGAATCATCTTCTGGGCGGCCGGAATTGCATCCTGCTCTACTAAAAGTTCATACGCACTTTCTTTTTCATCAAAAGAAACCTCTGTTTTTTTAACCCCGTTTGCACGAAGGAATTTGGAAATTTCATACATTTCTTCTTCCGTACCGAAATATACGGCTTTTAATCCTCCATCCAAAGAGGCAACCAGAGTTGCACCACAGTCTGCACATACTGTATATCCATCTTTATATTCATTTTTACATACCGGACACCAAGGCATAATCTTTTCTCCTTTTTGTGAAAATGGATTCCCATATGTATAGGAATCCATTTTATGAAACTTTTTAGTTACTGCTTATTTAGATAAATATTCGTCAATTCCCTTAGCTGCGGCTTTACCTGCACCCATAGCCAAGATTACGGTTGCCGCTCCTGTTACGGCATCACCACCTGCATATACACCTTCTTTTGAAGTTGCACCGGTCTCTTCATCCGCAACGATACATTTCCATTTATTAACCTCTAAGCCTTCTGTTGTAGAAGAAATAAGTGGGTTCGGTGATGTACCAAGTGACATGATAACCGTATCCACATCAATTACAAATTCGCTTCCTGCTACTTCTACAGGGCGTCTTCTTCCTGACGCATCCGGTTCACCAAGTTCCATACGGATACATTTAATTCCGCTTACCCAGCCGTTTTCATCTTTTAAAATTTCAACAGGGTTTGTTAATAAATCAAAGATAATTCCTTCTTCTTTTGCGTGATGTACTTCTTCCACACGTGCAGGAAGTTCTTCTTCACTACGACGGTACACAATATGTACCTCACTGCCAAGACGAAGTGCTGTTCTTGCAGCATCCATTGCTACATTACCACCACCAACTACGGCAACTTTTTTGCCCTTCATAATCGGTGTTGTGCTATCCGCATCAAATGCTTTCATCAAATTGCTTCTTGTTAAGTATTCGTTTGCAGAGAATACACCGTTAGCTGTTTCTCCCGGAATACCCATGAACTTAGGAAGTCCGGCACCGGAACCGATAAATACGGCACTGAAGCCTTCATCTTCTATTAATTCATCAATGGTAATAGCCTTACCTACTACTACATTAGTTTCAATCTTAACGCCTAATGCTTTTACATTTTCAATTTCTTTTGCAACTACTTTTTCCTTTGGAAGACGGAATTCCGGAATACCATATACAAGTACACCGCCGGCTTCATGCAATGCTTCAAAGATTGTTACATCATAACCCATTTTTGCAAGGTCCCCTGCACAGGTAAGACCGGAAGGACCGGAACCGATTACAGCAACCTTCTTACCTTTTTTCTCTGCTGTTACAACAGGCTTAATATTATTTTCGCTTGCCCAGTCAGCAACGAATCTTTCCAATTTACCGATGGAAACAGGTTCTCCTTTAATACCACGGATACATTTTCCTTCACACTGGCTTTCCTGTGGACATACACGGCCACAGATTGCAGGAAGTGCACTGGATTCAGAGATTATCTGATATGCTTCTTCAATCTTATTTTCTTTTACTTTTTCCACAAATCCCGGAATGTTAATAGAAACAGGGCATCCCTTTACACACTGAGCATTTTTACAGTTGATACATCTGGATGCTTCTTCCATTGCTTCTTCTAAATTATATCCAAGACATACTTCTTCAAAATTAGCAGCTCTTTCCACTGCATCCTGTTCACGAACAGGCACTTTCTTTAAAACGTCCATTTCATTATCCTCTCAATTATTCAATATGTGTTTTGCATCTGCACAAATTATGTATGATTAGTCGTTACAATTTCCGCATCCACCATGATGAGTATCGCCTTCTTTTGCTTTTAAGAATGCTCTACCCTCTTCTGTCTTATATAACTGCTGGCGCTTCATAGCTTCGTCAAAGTCAACCTTATGTCCGTCAAATTCCGGACCGTCTACACAGGCAAACTTAATTTCATCACCAACAGTTACACGACATGCACCACACATACCTGTTCCGTCAACCATAATCGGATTTAAGCTGACAATCGTAGGAATATTTAAGGATTCTGTCATCTTACATACGAATTTCATCATGATCATTGGTCCGATTGCTACACAAAGATCATATTTTTTGCCTTCTTCTTTTACCAAATCTTCAATTGTCTTAGTAACCATACCGCTTCTTCCGTAAGAACCGTCATCCGTTGTTACATAGAGGTTACCTGCAACTGCTTCCATTTCTTTTTCAAGAATCAATAAATCCTTGTTCTTGGCACCAACGATTACATCAGCGTTTACACCCATCTCGTGAAGATATTTTACCTGTGGGTAAACAGGAGCTGTACCAACACCACCTGCTACAAATAAAATATTCATGGCATCCAATTCTTCTTTGGACTTTTCACAAAGCTCAGAAGGACATCCGAGAGGTCCCACTACATCATGGAAACAATCTCCGGTCTGTAATTTAGCCATTTCCACAGTACTTCCGCCAACAATCTGGAATACAATGGTAACCGTTCCGTTTTCTCTGTCATAATCACAGATCGTAAGAGGAATTCTCTCACTGTCAGCATTTGTACGGACAATTAAAAACTGTCCCGGTAAACAATGCTTTGCAACACGTTTTGCCTCTACTACCATAAGGTAAATATTGGTAGTCAATTCTTCAGCTTTTAAAATTTTATACATAATCTCCTCTTTCTGCCCTTTCGGCAACTTATTCCTGACAATAGAATCTATACAAATTCCATCGTTCAATTTTCACAAACTTTAGCGCGTTAAAGCACGCCATTAACTATATTATCGTCTTTATGGGAAAAAATCAATAAAAATCGACAATTTATACGGGTTCTAATATTTCATTACCATTTTCATCTTTTACAAACTTATATACAAAGGCATTGGATACATCAATACAATATATCTTACCCGTCATATTTCTGTAATTATCCCCTTC
>JAZSEL010000019.1:0-2019 GCA_045531685.1 Lachnospiraceae bacterium
TGTTTCTTTTATTTGTTTGCCGCTATAAGAAATTCCCAAATAAGGAAGTGAACATTTTTTCTTATTATCCAGTTGATTATCTACAAAGTATTGATAAGCTATAAAGGCAGCACCTATGGATTGTCCATCATCACCAGCGGCCGGACAAATGTGTAGGGTAATCTCAGGATATCTTTCGAGAATCTTATGATTTAATAAACAATTCAAAAAAAGACCACCCGCCAGACACAATGATATGATACCTCTTAGGTAGACAAGGTAAATAACCAAAATCTACTTAGGGGGTATTTTTATGGCAAAATCTCCACATACACCAGAATTCCGTGCAAAGGTTTCACAGGAATATCTAAATGGTTTGGGTTCCACCACATATTTGGCTACAAAATATAACATAGGAGAAAAAACGGTAAGACAATGGATTGATAAATATAGAATTCATGGAATTGCAGCGTTTGCTACTACAACAGGCAACACATCATATTCCTCTGAATTTAAAATCATGTGTGTAGAAGCAGTCTTATCTGGTGAAGGAACTATTGACGACATTGTTGCCAAACACAATATTTCTTCAAGAAGCGTACTCCAAACATGGATAAAGTTGTATAATGCTAATAGAGAACTTGAGGATTATTTCCCAAACACGGAGGTCTATATGGCAGATGCAAGAAGAAAAACAACTATTGAAGAACGTAAAGAAATCGTAGAATACTGCATTACCCATAATCGAGATTATAAGGGAACTGCAAGTATTTATAACATCTCATACAATCAAATTTATACATGGGTAAAAAAGTATGATGCTTATGGCGAAGAAGGCTTAATCGATAAACGTGGACGCCACAAAACCGATGATGAAGTTGACGAATTAGAAAGACTCAGGAGAGAAAATGTGCGTCTGAAAAGGCAACTTCAAGAGAAGGATATGTTAACCGAACTATTAAAAAAAGTACAAGAATTCGAAAGGATGTGAGGCTTGATAAACTTCGTTACCATTCCAAGTACATGGCAATAAAGTTTTTCCATGAGACAAAGAACTGGAGTATAAGCTGGATGTGTGAGCAACTCGGAATATCAAGGGCAGCTTACTATAAGTGGCTTCATCGTGAAATACCGGTACAGGAGTCAGAAAACATAAAGCTGGCAGAGATCATAAGGGAGTATGATGAACGTTTTAATCATATCCTGGGATACAGAAGAATGACATCATGGATAAATCATTTCAATCACACAAACTATAAACAAAAGCGCATACATAAAATCATGAAAAAGATAGGAATTCATTCTGTAATCAGGAAGAGAAAGAAGAAATATACTTCGTCGACACCAGAAACTGTAGCTGAAAATAAACTCGGCAGAGATTTTTATGCAAGTGCGCCTAATAAAAAATGGGCAACGGATGTAACGGAATTTAAAGTTCCCGGAGAAAAGAAAAAACTATATTTGAGTGCAATCCTTGATCTATATGATCGGTATCCGGTTGCATATGTCATCAGCACCAGAAATAACAATCACCTTGTATTTAAAACATTTGACAAAGCAATAGCCTCTAATCCGGAAGCTAAACCACTATTTCATAGCGACAGAGGTTTTCAATATACAAGTAAGGTATTCCAAAGAAAACTCATGGAACAAGAAATGGAACAGTCTATGTCAAGGGTTGGGCATTGTATAGATAATGGACCAACAGAGGGCTTTTGGGGAATTATAAAGTCAGAAATGTATCAAATGTACAAAATCACTGATGAAGCATCATTAAGGTTTGCAATAAAAGATTATATAAGATTCTACAGCGAAGAACGTCCACAGGACCGATATCATTGCAAGACACCATTGGAAGTTAGGACTGAAGCTCTGTCTGCTGACAGTCCAGCGGACTACCCTATTCCACCAAACAAGCGAATTGAAAAATACAAAGAAAAATGGTGTGCATAGAAAACGACCGCACAAAAACTGTGCGGCCGTTAATTAGCACATCATTTTAGATATTTGACCTGTCTACTTGACAGGGGGCATATCAAA
>JAZSEL010000161.1:0-14190 GCA_045531685.1 Lachnospiraceae bacterium
TTGATGGTGCCGTATCCAGTTTCTTCCCCAGATTACGTGCTACTACCATTTCTAATCCGCCCTCTCTTGTCAATTCCAATGCTGCTTGTACTAATTCTTCCTTGGTAAACTTTGGTTTTGGTGGCATAACTATTCCTTTCTAAACAAAAATGAACTTGCGTTCCGAAACAACTGTTCTTGAACGCAAGTTCATTATAGTCCTTCCACATTTATTAGTCAAGCAGAATTCTTCATATTAAGTAATAAAACTATTACTGTTTTCTATCATTAAAAAATCGGCTGATACACTTCAAATGTCACTGTTCCATCTCCATTTAATGTAAATACAGTGAGCGTCATTGACCGGAGACCACCTTCTGAATAACTGAAACCTCCAATTGCACGAGTCCCTGCAATTTTTTCAGGGAAAAGATTGTCAACTGCATCCATACCGTTTCCACTGCCATCTTCAGTATCCCATGAATAAGGAAACATCCCATCCTCATCCGGTTTGCAAATCTGCTTTGTTCCTTCTACCGGTTTCATATAATTATCCAAATTCTGAGATGTTATCTTATGTATGAATTCTTCTACATCCATATCTATCATCATGTCCGTTTCATCCGGTGTTTCTTCTGGTATCTCAAATTCTTCCAAATACTTCTGCGCTGCTACCGGGTCAGCCTTTTCCTTTGGGAATGGGAGGACAAACAATGCATTGACACCGTCAAACTCTTCATTTGGCATCATAATACCCGCATTCTCATCATAGATATAAGCATCCGCTGCATAAAATGTTCCCGAATTGACTCCCACGTAAATGCCTTTGTCTGCAAATATTTCAACATTTTCCGTATCTAATATACGATACAGAATCCCCTCGCTAACAAATTCTTGATATCCACCACCCATGCTTACAGCATTATACTTTTGTGGATCAAGCCCCTTTACATAATGGGAAACAAAGAAAGGGAAGCTCCCATATTCATCTGACGAAGTATCCGGCATTGGTGTCCCGTCTTTCTTTTCAATGGCGACTACGGTATACATTCTATCCTCTTCAATCCCGTTTATTTCACCGGATAAATTCTTACTAAGATTCTCTCCCGCTACACTTCCTAAAAGGGAAACATAATATTCACCACATTCCTGTGTTTCCTGCATAAGAACTGCTTCTTCTCCCCTATATGCATGCTCCAGTCCCTCATCCTGCAGTTCTGCTGCCACTTTATCTGCGCTCAAATAGTGATAGGCTGCCATTACCGTAACCGAACCGAAAGCAAATACCAATACTGCTGTCAGTACTGCCACAGAAAATCGACGCTTTCTATATCTTTTCTCTTTTTTCATATATTCATTCTCCTTAATTATTCCGAGAACCTTCTGATTCAACTCCGCTTTAGGTTCTACACTTGGAGCAAGCACACATTTTAACAATCCGTCCATCTCATTTTTCATAAAACATCGCCTCCATTTTCTGCCTTATGATTTTTTTCCCTCTATGTATCCGGCTCTTTATCGTTCCCTCCGATAGTTTCAAAATGGCAGAAATGTTTGCAATAGACATTTCCTCCATGTAAAACAAGAGAAGAGGGATCCGGTATTTATCAGATAATTCTCTTACAATATTCCGGACTGCTTCTGTTGCTTCTTTCTGAATAATCTGCCCTTCTATGGAACACTCCGTATCCGCAATTTGCTCAATCGAATCCTCCTCAGATATATCCGTACCTATGATACGCTGTCGTATAAATTCTTTACGCTTTTGATTCCGATACAAATTTACCGCAATCGACATGATATAGCTCTTTGCGTTATAAAGTAATGTAGTATCCTTACTTTCATATAATTTCAAAAATGTGTCCTGATACAGATCGTCCGCACAAATACGATTCTTCGTCAAAAAACAACAAAACGAGTATACTTCTTTACCATAAGCGTTTATGTATTCTTCCAGTTCTTCCCGGTTCATTTATAACCTCCGTTGTGTCTGACTGTCTCGCGAAAACAGCCTAAAATTCAGGATATCCCATAGAAAGATTGTTTCCTTTCATTTATATAATGTAATGAGAAAAAGAAAAGTTGCATTTTCAACGCAAAAAAATTTAGATATAAATAGCCGCAAGTTCCGTATATGCACTTAAATCTTTCTTTCTCTGATGTAGGAAATGGCAACTAATCACTTGGATTAGCTGCCATATAAAATACTTTGTGTTAATTTTCTCTATTTACACTCCATTACTGCTTTTTCAATCTGCCCCCAGTTACGGTTCTCATACCAATATACGGTATTAGTTTCCACATCAAATACCATGGACACTACCGTTGGACAAATCTCCTGTGCAGTTCTCTTTAATACCTCAAAACAATCCGCTACATCAAAATCATTTCCGGCCTTTTCCAAAATGGAAACCGCTGTCTGATACCGATCCATTCCCATCCACGGATGGTACTCGGAATCTCCCTTAAACGGCGAAAAATTAGTAAGCACAGAATATGGTGGCCTCTCCTTTTCCATATATCCTTGTCCCGGGACAATCTGGAGAACATCTCCTTTTCGGTTGGATAACTGTGACATAAATGTCACACCCGGAACACTTCGCACCATCCTAGTCCTTACAATATTTTTAACTTCGTCATAGGTTTTCTTCTGTAATAGAAGGTCCATATTTAACATAATTATGTTCTGGGCATGTCTTGACACAGGATTACTTCTTTCATCAAATGGATGACAAGTCGGCATTGCAACAAATTCGCCTCTTGCGTTTGCCCCAAACAATGGCATCCACCCCTCCTTGGCATCATTTATCGCAATATAGACCGCATCCTTCTGTGCAACCACCTTATACTCCATATCCAGAATATCCAGATTCCAACCAACAATGGTCTTTTTTCTGTTCGACACAATACTTGTACACATTGATCTATCCCTCTTCCTTTTTCCTATCCTAACACTGCTATCGCAAAATTAATTGTAGAAAACAAATTGCAGAAACAATGGAAGCATATGAATATGTATATATTCTTTTTCTTATATGTCACATAGCTGACCGGAGCAAATGTCACAATCCGAAAAATATTATTAAACGGAAGCCAGAAATGATACAGTGAAAACAATATTGCAATCAGTATTGGGGTAAACGCATTCTGCTTCTCATAATGGGATGTCAAATATCCTCTGAAAAAAAGTTCCTCCGTTACCGGTGCAACCAATACGTTAAATAATCCGTAATACACACAAGTAAAAACCAATACCGGTCTGGAATATGTTTTCAGATACTCAAAATCCGTCCAGTCAAATCCTTTCGGCAGACTATCAAGCAATACTCCTCTCATGTTTTCAAAAATCATCGTTTCTATGGATACCACACTTACGGACATTAATCCCGCAACGCCAAAAAAGCAAAATGCAAGCGCAACTATCTTCCAAACAGGAAGCTTCTCCTGTCCTGAAAATGCACTCTTTAAAGAGTACTCTCCATATTCTCTTTTGCTAGCCCGTAAAATCATACCAAGTTCTATCGGGACTAAGAAAATCGTTCCTAAGATACAGAACAACAGCAAATGCGGAATCTTACAAAAATGTCCTAACACCAGATAAGATGTACTTAATATTACTGTTGGTACTAAAATTTTAATCAGTAGTTCTTTTATGCCTAAGCTAAATTTCTTTTCCATATACTTCTGTAATTTCTTTCTTACTACATTATTGTTTTAAATCCTGTGCTAATTGATAGATATTTTCCTGAAGTTTTCTGCATGTCCTCATATTCTCCACTGTAGATTCTGTAGTTTGAACTCCCTCTAAGGACGCAGCAGCTACTTCTTCACTGCCGGCTGACAACGATGAGATACTATCTGAAATGACAGCCGTTGCATCAAATATTTCTTTTACAATGCTTTCTGTATTCTGAATTATTTGATTCAGTTCAACCACTTTACGGTTTACCTCTTCAAATTTTTCAATCGTACTCTCTATTAAAATATTCTGCTGACGCACTGCATGTACCGAATGATTGATACTATCATTTGCCAGATTTGTATCGGTATTCAGTTCACTTATTATGTTCGTAATATTTTGAGAAGCTTCCTTTGTTTGCTCAGAAAGCTGTCTGATTTCTTCTGCCACTACAGCAAATCCTTTTCCGGCTTCCCCCGCTCTTGCCGCTTCAATAGACGCATTAAGAGCAAGAAGATTCGTCTGTGCTGAAATACTCAGAATAATAGAAGCAAAGGTATCTACATTCTTTACTTTCAAGGTCAATCTTTCTATTACTTCCTCTGTAACAGAATTGGCCTCTTCCACACTAGTCGCCTGATTCTTTAATTCCTTTACTGCCAGAGCTCCCTCTTCCACAATTCCATTCGTTGTTTCAGACGCTTTTATCATTTCCCCGGTTTCTTTTTCGGCTCTATTTGTATTTTTTTGAATTTCCATGCACATTTTGGCCTGTTCCTGAATGGACTGTGCAGTACTTTCTGTGCTGGCTGCAATGTCAGACATAGACACATTGCATGTATCAACACTTTCCTCCAATCTGTCCATCATTTTCATGGAATTATCAAATAATACCCCTATTTTGTCCGCTACCATTGCCATCCTTCGGTTTGTCTCTTCCTGCATAGACGCCGAAGCCAAAATTACATCCATATTCTCTTTATTGAAACAAATCATCAATCTGGTAATATTAATAGATGCGACTGCTGATAATATCAACGTAAACAATGCCACTACATTTGTTGTCATTTCACTCGTATTTCCCGAATTAATCTCAATCATAATACGAAGGAGATTACTAATGAGAATAAGAATATTTCCTATAATAATAATCCGTTTTTCCAAATATGCCATTGTTGCAAAAAGCACAGGGAATGCATACACATATATTCCGGGTGTTACATTTAATAAACAGATAACAGAATATGCTATGACTGCGCAAACCAGCATTATTACCGTCCCGGTTTTGCTTTCCCTCTTTCTGATATACCCATATAATACTCCCAAACCGGTTGCCATACATACGATTACCTGCGTCCATGTTCTCCAATTGGACCCTGTTTTACTTGTCACTGCATACAAAAATAATGTAATTGCAAAATATCCGAGAATAATTAAAATAATTGGAAACGCTACTCCATTTGCTCTTCTGTACTGTTCTTTTGTCATTTGTTTCTCCCCTTTTACACATTTCGTTTTAATCGACTCTGATTCCCCTAAAGTCTATTTTCTATTTCGTCTAACTTACAGTTTTTCTATCCTTTGATAATCTGCTCTACGTCTTCACTGCCGGCTCTGTTGCATTTGGATTTATTTTTCCCCTACATTTACAAATGCATCATGGCAGCAATTACCACCCTCTCCGATTGCCGAATAACGTATAAATTTTGCATGTTTGGAAAGTACATCATAGGCATGTCTGTCATGATAACAGAATACCTTTGTAAATTCCGGATACCCATGCGCCGTACAAGTGTCATGGTAAATACATTTTGTAATGCGATATTCAAAACATAAATCCGAGTCTTCAACAACAGAGGTTTCCCAGCAGGATGCCTTCGCTCCTACCATATCCTCTCTCAGACTGTTAACGGTTATAGAAAATCCATTTGGCAACATATCAATTACCCGATAAATAGTTCCCGCTACTTTTCTTAGCGGTTCACACATGTAATCATAGATTCCTATGCTCTCTTCCTGACTGAATCCGTTTTCCTGAAGAATTTCATATACTGCCAAACCGGAGTATATGTTCAGATAACTACTGAATCTTTCGTTGTTTTCCCCCATATCTGCCCGTTCCATATATTCTGTAAAACGTTCTTCATAATCTCTTGTCAAATCAGTAGCTTCTGCAAATTCTCTCTGCTTTAAAATCTTCTTCAATCGTTTCCCATAGTGCGCTCTCATCAAGCGGATGATTGTATTGTTGCTCATTTCATGTCTCCCTTTTACCCTTGTACTAATGTACTTAATTCTTCCGAAAGATTCCGGATTTTTTCTATATATTCTGCCAAACACTCTGTACCGGCACTATTCTCTTCTGCCGCAGCCGATACCTGTTCCACTGCATCGCAGTTTAACTGTGTATTATGGCTGATTTTTTTCATCGTGTCTGCAATTTCCCCACTCATGACACGGATATGCTCCGCTGTCTTATCAATTTCATGAACCTGCTGTACCAATTCCCCATTAGAAGATGTAATTACTTCCGTCGATTCGTTGGCTTTTCGAATGCTTTCCATTCCTGTCTGTGCAAATTCTGCATTCTTTTCCATGGCCTGTACCGCTTCTTCGGTATTATTTACTACTTCACGTACAATGGTTCCGATATTCTCAACTGCACTCTTTGTCTGCTCGGAAAGCTTCTGAATTTCTTCTGCAACAACTGCAAATCCCTTACCATGCTCTCCGGCTCTTGCTGCCTCGATGGATGCATTTAACGCTAAGATATTTGTCTGATTGGAAATACCGGTAATTGTCTGTACAATACCGATAATTTCTTTTGACTCTTCTCCTAATGTATAAATGATGTCTTTACATTGGCTTGTACTTTTATGTATCTGTTCCATATTGCTTGTGACTTCATTCATACGCTGCTGATTTTCTTTTGTGTTTTCTCCAATTTCATCAGACAAACGGGCAGTCTTATGATTTAACTCGCTTAATCCTGTCAATTTCTCCGTGATATCCTGAATTCTTTGGTCTGCATTCTCAACAGCCATCGTATTATTTGTGGTTCCTGTTACAAGAGTATTGGTCTCCTGTGCAATCAGCTGATTAGCCTCAATATAGCCGTCTGCAACTCCGGAAAGCTCTGACACCATATCGTATAATACTTCGGATGTCTTAATGGCATTATCCTGCATCTTTTGCATATGATTCAGCACCTTCTCCTGCTCTTCTGCTCCCATCAGACTAGAAAGCATTGCGGATGTACGGGAACCTAATGTTGTAAAAATAGCTGCAATGGCAATCACAATCAAGGCTCTTGGTACAACACCAAATACAATCACTCTCTGCATGGTGAATAAATTTCTGTCCGGATTTACCTCTAATATAAATGCCAGAATCTGTCCTAAGGACACTCCCAATACTGTCATTGCCGTTGACAAAAGACTCAATTTTTTTGAGAAATATAAGCTGGCAATCGCAATCGGAAACACATAAAGTGCCACTACATGATATGTAAGAATCATACAAAGCATAGTGACAAATGCCACCGCTCCCGATACCGTCAAATACTTAACGTATCCTAGTTCAAATTTCATTTTGAAAACCAAAAACGATGGCAATAATAGTAAAATGCCTCCGGTCACATAAGCAAAAATCATATTTCGCATATCTACCTCAAATATGCCTACAATATTTAATGCAAGGACCAAGGTTAAAATCAGAAACGTAATCTGCATAACCTGTGCCGCAAGTCTGTTTGCCATCTTTTCATTTTCTACTAAAAGACTACTCTGCTCGTTCATTTCCTTACTCCTCCTCTTATTTATTGTTAACTCCTCTATGAATTTCTTCTACCTTATCCCGGATATCTAAGAATACCTCTGCAATAATCGGGTCAAAGTCCTGTCCGCTTCCTTCCTCAATAATCTGGAAGCATTTATCCATTGGCATTGCCTCTCTATAGCAACGCTTTTCGGATATGGCATCAAACACATCTGCCACCGCCATAATTCTTGCACATAACGGAATTGCTCTACGCTTTAACCCCTCCGGATATCCTCTTCCGTTCCATTTCTCATGGTGGTATGTAGCTACCTGATAAGCCATTTTGGTGTAAAGGTCATCTTCCAGATGGCCAAACGTATCCTGAATAATTCTTCCTCCATTAACCGTATGCTGCTTAATGATGTCAAATTCTTCGTCTGTCAATTTACCCGGCTTCTGCAATACCACATCCGGCACTGCAATCTTTCCGATATCATGCATTGGTGCCGCCTGACAAAGATTCTTAATATAATCCTTGGTTAAAATCTCCCTATAATAGCCACGGTGTCTTAATTCTTCGGCCAGCAATTTCACATATGCGGTTGTTCTCTTGATATGACCTCCCGTACTACCGTCCTTATTTTCCACAAGTGTGGCAAACCCCATAACCATTTCTCCATGGTAACGATCCACTTCGTTCATTACCGGATCTTCCTGATTCATATACAGACCAATAATCAGAAGCGTAATGGTCACGCTGGTCAGTAACATCTCCGGATTTATCGCCTGAATGGATGTAAGAACTCCCATTCCGATAAAATAGGTTAAAATACTTACTCTCTTCTTCTGTTCTATGTAATGCCAACTACGGATAAAGACTGCTATCGTAAAAACCATATAGAGACCTACCATCACAAAACAGGTGTAGGCAGATATTCCCATTGAATAATTGGTGGTTTTCCCTATACGGAATTCTAATGAGCCAATATTCAACACCACCAGTAATATATTAACTATTAATGGTATTTCCAAAACCAACCGTAATCCCTTTTTCCTTGGTACCGTTCCGGTTATCTTCAATATATACCAAAACAATACATAAACCGTCATGTCCAAACTAATTAAGAACAGCATATGAAGAATCCGGTTTACAATAATGTTTACAGTCTCCAAATGATTTACCGATACCGCTGTGATTCCATCTAACAAGATGGTTCCGATACCCATCCACAGCAGTTCGTCAAACAAGGTACTGCTTAATTTTTTTTGATATTTCTTACAAGCCCGCACATAAATAAACGCAATATAGGCAACTACAAACAAACATCCCAGCTGTACTTTACAATATTCCATACTTCTTCCTCCTATACGTAATTTTCCGGAAGGCAACACTGTTTATGTCGTCTTCCGGAAGCTAGTAGGTGTAACCTTTTCCAATCGTTTAAATGTTCTTGTAAATACGCGATAATCCTTGTACCCCACCAATTCAGATATCTCTGCAATGGGCTTTTGGGTGGTGAGCAGAAGAGACTTCGCCTCCTCCATACGCAAATTCATCAGATAAGAATGGTAATTCACTCCTATTCTGTCTGAAAAAATCTGTCCTACATAGTTCGGACTTAAGTGAAATTCATCTGCCAATACCTTCAGTGTAATTTCTTCGCTTAAATGCGCCTTCAGGAAACCTGTCATATTAAAAATTAACTGATTATCCTGATTCTTTTCCGTCATGGATTCCTCTTCTTCCCTATAGATGGATATCTTTAGATTATCGATAATATCTCCAAACTCTTCAAAATTAACCGGTTTTAAAATATAATCTACAATCTTCAATCGCAGAGCTTCTCTGCAATATGAAAAATCATCATATCCGCTGACAATAACAAAAGCGGTTTTAGGATATTTGCGTTTTAAAATCTGGATTACTTCTAATCCGTTCATAAGAGGCATGTTGATATCCATAATCACGATATCCGGATGTAGTGTATCAACAATATTAATTGCCGCTACACCGTCAGCTGCTTCCCCTACAACTTCGCACCCGTGTGCTTCCCAATCGAATAAACGCTTAAAGCCTTCCCTAATTGTAATTTCATCGTCTACTAAAACCACTTTGTACTGTCGCATGTGTCTCATCCTTTACTTACTCTATATGAGAACCCCTATTACATGGTTCATTATAGCTATCTGCCCAAACGAAAAATAGGGCTTAATCCACGAAAAATGTGACGATTCTCAAGATAACCGTCACATTTCCTATTATTTATATCCTAAAATATTTCATTAAGGACTCATACATATCCTGCCCATTTAAGCAAGTGTCAGTCAGATATCCTTTTTCTCTTTCAAATTCTTTTAACCCTCTATAATAAAACACCTTGTACCGGTCTTCGATAATAATTGGAACAAAACCATATTTCAAACACTCTTTAAACAGAATAAGTCTGCCAACTCTTCCGTTTCCATCTTGGAAAGGATGTATTTTTTCAAATTGATAGTGAAATTCTATTAGATCATCAATCTTTTTATCCTTTTTCTGATGATAATCTATTAACAGTTTTTGCATATCTGCTTCTACATTTTCGGGTAAAGAAGTTTCTCTACCTCCTACCTCGTTAACCTTTAACTTATAATCTCCCACTTTGAACCATTCTTTTCTACTATCTGATGTTCCTGTTTTCAATATTCTATGAAATTCTTTAATAATAGCTTCAGACAAATCATCTTCTGCTACATTAAGCAAATAGCGAAATGCCTCAAAATGGTTCAATGTTTCAACGATATCATCAATATTCAGAGTTTCATTTGTATCTTCAATACCTATTGTGTTTGTTTCAAAAATGTATCTGGTTTGGTCTTCTGACAATCTGCTCCCTTCAATATGATTGGAATTGTATGCCAGTTTTATCTGGGTGGCATGGTAAATTCCGCCCTTTAAGTTCATTGCTTTTTCTTCTCTAAGAACATGAAGTAATGGGTTAAACCTTTCTATTTCAAATGTTAAAATATCTCCCGGCTGACAATTCAGGCAGGTACAAAGCTTTCCCAATACATCCATTCCAATATCTTCATTTTTAGACAATTTCGCAAGTGTCGCAGTCGATATCCCTGCTGCTTCCCGCAGTTGTGTCTTATTCATACCTTTGCTTTTTGCTAATGTAAATAATAAATCATATCGAAATCCCACTTGCCTACCACCTTAACTATTTTGATAATATAAACATATTAGCACAAATTATTTGCAATATCAAATAATTATTCTTGCTTATTTACATCTGCAAATATTTAATATTCCACTACTTTCAAAAACAAGCCTTCCGGTGGCGCCATCATTCCTGCAATCTCCCTATTTTTTGCCAACAAAATGTCTGTCATAGATTCTGCTTCCCGCTTTCCAAGGCCTACCTCAATTAGTGTCCCCGACATAATGCGAACCATATTCTGCAAAAAACCATCACCGGTAAAAGCAATGATAACTTTTCCATTCCTTTCGGTAATTACAATATCCGTAACCGTTCTCACAGATGATTTCTTAAACTTCTTATTTCCGCAAAAGCTGATGTAATCGTGAGTCCCTGTAAGAAGTTCTGCTGCCTTTCGCATTTTTTCTACATCAAGAGCCTTTTCCAAACGATACGCATATTTACGGCTAAACACATCTGCCACTTCTCCATTATCAATTACATATTCATAGGTTTTAGAAACCGCACTAAGTCTGGCATGGAACCGTTCATCCACCATTTCAACCTTAAAAATACGGATATCCTGCGGCAAATAAGAATTAATCTCAAGCAAGAATTTTTCCTTATCCAAAAACTTAGCTGTTTTAAAATTTGCCACCTGCCCATAGGCATGTACTCCCGCATCCGTTCTTCCGGAACCGGCTATATCAATTTCTTCACCCAAGTATTTTCCGATAATCTCATTCAGTTTTCCTTGAATTGTATTCTCCGTATTCCCCTGACGTTGCCAGCCATTGTAACAGGTTCCGTCGTATTGGATAGTTAATTTATAGTTCTGCATCTTTCCCTCACTTAAAAATAGGCAGACCTTATGCCTGCCTATTTTAGACAATCTAAAATTCTTTTTTTACTGCTTCCAGTTTCTCAATTACCTTGTCACACCAGGCATCAAATTCCGGATCCTCTACCTGCAATTCCTTATTTGCCAAAACATTTTCCACGGTTTTACGAAGTCCCTGCTCTGCACGTACAGTTGCCACAAATCCCGGAACGGCATTCTTTAATTTGGTATTGTCAAATACCACCGTGCACGCCTTGTCACCAATCAGGCTTCCTGTAAAATCATAATCACTGACTGCTGCCAAAAATTCCGATGCCACATAATATGGCTTTAACTCTACACCAAGAACATCCGCTACGATTTTATATATCTGTGTCCATGTTACGGATTCATCCGATGTGATTTGGAACGCCTCCCCAATGGCATGTGGATTGCCAATTAAGCCGATGTATCCTTTTGCAAAATCCTCGTTGCTGGTAATGGTCCATAAGGAAGTTCCGTCACCGTGAATAATAACCGGCTTTCCCTCTAACATTCTCTTTAATACCTGCCAGCTTCCGTTGTGTCCGTGAACTCCCATAGGAACACTTCTCAAGTCATAGGTATGACTCGGGCGTACAATAGTCACCGGGAACCCTTCTTCCCGATACAGCTTCATTAAATATTCTTCACAAGCAATCTTGTTACGGGAATATTCCCAATACGGATTGGCAAGGGTAGTTGCTTCCGTAATCCGATAATCTTTTACCGGTTTATGATATGCGGATGCAGAACTGATATAAATGTACTGCTTTGTCCTATCTTTGAACAAGCGATAATCCCTTTCCAACTGTTCCGGCACGAATCCGATAAATTCACAAACTGCATCGAAATACATGCCGTCTAACAACTGAGCAACCTTCTTTTCATCATTAATATCTACGATAATACTATTAATATTCTCAGGAACTTCACTGCTACGTGTTCCTCTGTTAAGCAGATACACCTCATGCTCTGTCTCTGCAAGCTGTCTTGTAATAGCCGTGCTTATGGTTCCTGTTCCGCCAATCATTAATATTTTCATTTTGTACCCTCCTTAGTCTTTCGCTCTTACAGAAATATTCTATTTCGTTCCAAACAATACCCCTCTAAAAAAATCTGCTGTCTTTTCTTCCCCAAACTGACCTTTAAATACATCTGTTGATGGTCCACCGTTGGATAAAAGACCTTCCACATAGACCGATGCTTTTTCCTTTTTGGTTGCCGAATCACAGTTCTCCATCTGTGCCACACCATCCAAATACGCCTTGAAATATTCCTCTGTATACGCATCAAAATCAGCCGTCTGCGCTTTTTTACCCTTCTTTGACGCGCTCTCCTTTAACTTGATGGAATCATACCAATGTTCACCCAAATCATGATTTGGTAAGGCGGCGTATTTGTTATTCACTTCTTGTATCTTTCCAAGCTTTCCTTCTTCTAACAACGTGTCATATAATTCTAAAATCAAGGTGTCATTTCCCATGGCATGAATTCTGTCATAAGAAAATAACGGCAAATCCTTTTCCACCGGATTTACAATAAATGTGTCCATCTGCATTAATCCGAAAAATCCTTTTGCTGCCATTACTGACACATTTCCCAGGCCTTCCGCATAAAATTGTTGGATTGCAAATGTCATGCCCTTGGCTTTGAGTTTTTGGTATTCTCCAACCTGCATTTCCTGCAAATCAAACTGCGCTTTCAATACATTAAGTAGTTTCTCCATCATATGTAAGTACCCCCAACTCTATTTAATTAGCACTACCGAATACGCCGGCATCTGAAGTTGTGTTCCATCAAGCACCGCTTCTGTGTCTCCTGTTAACAGGCTTCCGCAAATGGCAAGTTCCCCTGTCTCTGACTGCAGTCCTGAAACATCAACCACTCTTTCATTCTGTGAAATGTTATAGATAATCGTGATTTTATCCTCATTATATGTCTTTGAAATCACACAAATATCCTGGTTTGAAAGCTCTTCCACATACTCTGCTACGCCTCTGGCAATTTCCGGATAGGCGTTCTTATAACGGATTACCTGTTTGTAGTAATTATAAACCGAATTCGGGTCTTCCTGCTGTTCTTCCAAGCTTCCGTACTTCATGGTGACTTCTTCCATATCCTTTGGACCGTCACACATACCTTCTGCAGATGGGTCTGATGACCACTGCATCGGAGCACGTTTATTCTCATCACGTCCGGAACCCTTCATTCCCAATTCTTCTCCGTAATAGAGGAAAGACGCTCCGCTCATAAACAGGTTCATGGCTCCTGCAATTTTTGTCTGCGCATCACCGAATTCACCAAAGTAATACCCTGCACTTCTTGCTGTATCATGATTGGTGTAGAATGGGGCATCAATATAGCTGTCGCTATACTGTCCAAAGGTTTCTGCCAAAGCATCCACGCGTTTACCGTAGGTTTCTGCGTCACGGCTGTTGGTCTTTTTTACCGAATCTGCAATAATTCCGCTTTGCTGCGCAAAGTCGAAATTAAACATACTGTCAATTCCGCTTGCATAAAACCGACTGTACACTTCCATGGCATCCCATGCTTCTCCAACCAAATACACATCTTCTTTCTGCTGTTTAACCATGTCTACAAACCATGTCAGCACTTCTACGCTACGCTCGGTTTCTCCTGTGTAAAATTCTCCTACGGCATCCAGACGGAAACCATCCACTCCCATATCAAACCAGAACTGGGTTACTCCTGCCAATTCTTCTCTTAAG
>JAZSEL010000052.1:0-3292 GCA_045531685.1 Lachnospiraceae bacterium
TTTGAGGCAGAAATGATAGAAGAAAAGAAACCGGTTGACGGAATAAATGGGGCAAATTTGCCGGTGCAGGAAGAGTCTGCAACGGCAGGAGTGCCAAAAAAGAAAAAAAAGAAACGCACCTATTTCTGGGGAATTGTAACAGGAATTTGGATTTCGGTAGTGCTGTTTGCGGCAGGAAATCTAATCGGATGGTTGATTAGCAGTGGTTTGTTTTGGGGAAAAGATGCAGCAGTTTCATCTACAGGCAAAACAGAAGCAGTTACTACGGATACCACTCGTAAGATGCGTGCCATAGAAGATGTGATACATCAATATTATCTGGAAGACACCGATGCGTCTGACTTGGAGAATGGTATTTATGCAGGAATGATAGCTTCTCTTGGAGACCCGTATTCTGCGTATTACTCCGCAGAGGAATTGGAAGAGATGGAGCAGGATGTGGAAGGAATCTATTTTGGAATTGGTGCTTATGTAGGAATAGATACGGCAACGTCCCTTCCTGTGGTAAGTGGTGTAATTGAAGGGACACCCGCTGAGGAAGTGGGTCTGCGTGACGGAGATCTGATTTATAAAGTGGATGATACCATGACCCAGGGAATGGAGACCTCGGAAGTAGTAGCCCTGATTCGGGGCGAGGAGAATACCACGGTTCATCTGACGCTCATCCGGGAGAGTGAAGATGATTATGTAGAGGTAGATGTAACGCGTCGTAAGGTAGAAAGCCCAACCGTAAGCCATGAGATGTTGGATCAGAATATTGCCTATATCCAGATTGTTGAGTTTGACCAAGTGACGGTGGACCAATTCGCGGAGGCACTGGCCGTATGCAAGGGTTCCGGAATGGAAGGACTGATATTGGATTTACGGAGCAATCCGGGAGGAAGTCTGAGTGCGGTTTGTGAAATTGCACGTAAGATTTTACCGGAAGGCTTGATTGTATATACAGAGGATAAATACGGTCAGCGACAAGAACTGACCTGTGATGGCGCTAATGAGATTCAGGTACCGATGGTGGTTTTGGTCAATGATTACAGTGCCAGCGCTTCGGAGATTCTGGCAGGAGCCATTCAGGATTACGAAAAGGGAGTTGTTATGGGAACCCAGACCTACGGAAAGGGAATTGTCCAGAGAGTCATCGCCCTGTCCGACGGTTCGGCTGTCAAATTGACCATTAGTCATTACTATACTCCGAAGGGAAGAAATATCCATGAAGTGGGTGTGGAACCGGATGTGGTAGTAGAGTTTGATGGGGAAGCCTATTATGAGAAAGGCGTAGATAACCAATTGGAAGAAGCAATCGCATATATGCAAACAGAGCTTCTAAACGCAGCAGAGTAAGAGTAAAAAGGCGAGAAAGAAAGCTTTCCCGCCTTTTTTCATAAAAGCCCGCAAAGTGGGAAAAATACATAAGCCGGTGGGAAAAGTATGAATATTACATATTCCTTGCGTAACAAATTAATAGCGTTGGTAGTGGTAGCAATGGCACCCCTCCTTATTTTGACAATCTATGTCATTATTGCGCTTCAAAATTACAGTAATGCATATGATGAGATTGTAAGTAACATGACGGTTGCTAACAGCTACAACCTGAATTTTAAGGAAGAACTGGATGAGAGTATTTACAAGCTGGTTGTTGGAACGGTTACCTTTGAAACCATTGAAGAAGATCCTTCCCTGACCAGCCCGTATACCCTTATTGATGAGCTCCGTAATGATTTTGGAGAACTGGTTAATATTACAACGGACAAGGAAAGCCGCAAATGGCTTTTGAGTTTGCTTCGTAATATTTCCACCTTGAGGGACAGGGTGGATGATATTAAACAAAACCTGGATGAAGGAAATCAGTATGATGAAAATATTGAAATGTTGGACAACAATATTTATATTTTGACAGAGCTGATTCAGGACGATATCCAATATTACATTTATTATCAGACAGTCAGCATTGAACATCTGAAAAATTCCCTGAATGAACAGGTAGAGTCCTTTATTGCCATCTTTGCCGGAATCGGATTCAGCATTGTGGTAATTGTAGTGATTATTACGACCTATGTATTGAGCAGCATTACCAAGCCGGTACACGAATTGTCCCAGGCGACGAAACTGATTGCAGGAGGGGATTTCTCTACCCGGGTGACGGTGGGTACGAAAGATGAAATCGGTACTCTGGCGGACAGTGTAAATGAAATGACGGAGCATCTGGAAGATTTTGTGGAAAAAATCAAAGAGGATGAGCGTAAGATGCGCCATACGGAGCTGCGTCTGTTACAGGAACAGATTAATCCTCACTTTTTATACAATACCCTTGATACCATTGTATGGCTGGTAGAGGGAAATGCCACCGATAAGGCGGTAAATATGGTAGTCTCCCTTTCGGATTTCTTCCGAATCGTATTGAGTAAGGGAAAAGACGTTATTACTTTAAAGGAAGAAGAGCAGCATATCCGAAGCTATCTGGAGATTCAGCAGGTGCGTTACCGGGATATTTTAGAGTACGATATACAGATTCCGGAGGAGTTGTACCGGTATAAGATTTTAAAATTAACCCTGCAACCGTTGGTGGAGAATTCTTTGTATCACGGAATTAAGACCAAGAGAGGAAAGGGAACCATTTATGTAACGGGAAGACGGGAAGGAAACAAAATCTATCTGGATGTAAAGGATACCGGCGTGGGAATGAATGAAGCTGAGTTGGCATCCTTAAGAAGTAAGATTTCCAGACCGTGCAAGGAGACCGATTCCGGATTTGGACTTGCCAATGTAAATGAGCGCATCCGGATGAATTATGGTCCGGAGTACGGAATGACCATTCATTCCAGACAGGGAGAGGGAACCTGGGTACAGGTAGTAATTCCGGCCGTGAGTGTGCATGAGGAAGAACCGGTTAAGGAAAAAAATGCCGGAGGAGAATAACCCTATGAATAAAAGAAACATATGGAAAAGATTAATAAGTGTTGGGTTACTTTTGGCGGTAACATGGACATGCGCAGCCTGCACCATGTTTAATGCAGAAATAGAGCAGGAAGTGAGCGCTGTGGATGATGACTTGATAGTAGTCGGTTATTCCCAGCTTGGCAGTGAGTCTGTATGGAGAACTGCCCATACCAATTCGATTGAGGCGGCGTTATCGGAAGAGAATGGATTTTTCCTTCAGATGAAAAATGCCAGACAGAAACAGGAAAACCAGATAAAGACCATCCGTAGCTTTATTTCCCAGAGAGTGGATTATATTGCCTTTTCCCCGATTATGGAAGATGGCTGGGAAACGATTTTGTTGGAAGCACGTGAAGCG
>JAZSEL010000146.1:0-5053 GCA_045531685.1 Lachnospiraceae bacterium
GCAAAGTCATGGTCGGAGACGTGAAGTCTCTCGCCATTATGGTAGGCACCTTCGCCTTTAACCCCGGTAAATAAATCTTGTGTAAAAGGATTATAGACCACGCCAAGATAAGGGACACCGTCCTTTAATAATCCAACCGAAATGCAGCTTAAGTTCATTTGATAGATAAAGTTTGTGGTTCCGTCAATGGGATCCACAACCCATACATATTGTTGATCCGGGTTGATAATATTTCCTTCCTCACCGATAAATCCGCTTCCCGGAATGAGGGCAGGCAATTTTTCTTTCAAAAACTTCTCTACCTGAATATCGGCAGTAGTAACATAGTTACCGGTTCCAACTTTATCATGTAT
Organism: Lachnospiraceae bacterium; assembly: GCA_045531685.1. Lineage (GTDB taxonomy): Bacteria > Bacillota > Clostridia > Lachnospirales > Lachnospiraceae > RGIG8767. Next base: position 354 of record JAZSEL010000146.1, read on the forward strand.
TTCAATATCGTTATGAAAGAACACGCTGGCCTCTTTTACAATTTCTATTACTTGTTCAAGCATAATTATATCTCCTTCATATGTGAATATAGGTATTTTATTTGTGGGAAGTAACCCTAATATACCTCAATAAAAATAGTATCACTAATTTGTGGTAAATGACAAATGTTTTTATGGTATGGCACAAAATATTGTGCTTTTTTCCATTTTTGTAAATTTATAGTTGACATAGGTGGAAAAAAGAGTTATTTTGATAATCGAATGGTTTGAACATCAAAATACTTTAAGTTCAAAAGATTCGAAGTTCAAACAAATATCCATAGGGTAACGAATTTGAGATAAAGAAGCAAATGCTGCGGAAAGGCATGGTTATAAAATGACAGGTAAAATTGTAGGTACAGGGTCTTATTTGCCAAAGACGGTTTGGGATAATAATGACATTGCTAAAATAGTGGAGACTTCAGATGAATGGATTCAGGAGAGAACCGGAATTGTGACACGTCATATTGAAAAGGAAATGGAGTGTTCGCAGATGGCAATAGAAGCGGCTAAGCGGGCTCTTGCCGACAGCGAGAGGAATGGAATTACGCCGGCAGATATTGATGCAATTTTCGTTAGTTCTACTTCAACGGACAAATTGTTTCCGGTAATTTCCTGTATGATTCAGAAGGAAATCAATGCACCCAATGCATTTTGTTATGATTTAAATGCGGCATGCAGCGGGTTTGTATTTGCCTATAATATGGCAGTCAGCTACATGAATATGGGTGTAATTAAGACAGCACTTATTGTAGGAGCGGAAAAACTTTCTAATGTAATGGATTGGACGGACAGAGGAAGCTGCATTTTGTTTGGAGATGGAGCCGGTGCAGCGGTGGTTACAGCAACAGAAGGAGATGCCGGAATGGTGATGCATTCGGATGGATTCGGTGGGGATGCTCTTATGTGTGATGTAGGACAGCGAATGACCATGGATGGACAGAAGGTATTCCGCTTTGCGGTAAAAGCAGTTCCCAATGCAGTCAGTGAGTTGATGGAAAAGATGAATCTTTCCGATGATGATGTAGATTACTACATCTTACATCAGGCAAATATGCGAATTATTGAGGCTGCTGTAAAGCGTCTTAAGATTTCCATGGATAAAGTTCCTACTAATATAGCAAGTATGGGAAATACGTCCAGTGCCAGTGTGCCGATTCTTTTGGATGAATGCAATAAGAAAGGCATGTTTAAGGAAGGAAGCCGTGTTATCATGGCAGGCTTTGGCGCGGGTTTATCATATGGCGCAGGTTATGTGGAATTCTAAATGGTAATTCCCGGGCAACCGGATTACATATAAATAAGAAAATAAATGTGTTTATGAACAGAGCATGGCCCCATAGACACGCAAACAAAAATAAAAAGGATTGCCATGCAGAAAGAGGATAATTATGTTAGAAAAAATTCAGGAATTAGTAGCAGAAGGTTTAGGAGTAGAAGCAGAGAAGGTTGTTCCGGAAGCATCTTTTAAGGATGATTTAGGAGCAGATTCTTTAGACTTATTTGAATTGGTTATGTCCTTTGAAGAAGAATTCGGTGTAGAAATTCCTACAGAAGAATTAGAAAAAATGAATACCGTTCAGGATGTTATGGACTACATCAATGCCAATAAGTAAACCATTCTTCTAAGGAAGGTGTAAAAAACATGGGAAAAAATATCACGGAATTATTAAATATTGAATATCCGATTATCCAAGGTGGTATGGCTTGGGTTGCCGAATATCACTTGGCAGCAGCTGTGTCAGAAGCAGGCGGTCTTGGAATTATTGCAGCAGGTGCAGCGCCGGCTGAATGGGTGAGAGAGCAGATTAGAGAAGTAAAGAAGCGCACAAATAAACCATTCGGTGTCAACATCATGCTTATGAATCCGGAAGCGGACGCGGTAGCTAAGATTCTTGTGGAAGAAGGTGTAAAGGTTGTTACAACCGGTGCCGGTAATCCGGAAAAATACATGGCGATGTGGAAAGAAGCCGGAATGAAGGTAATTCCTGTTGTTGCTTCCGTAGCACTTGCTAAGAGAATGGAGCGTTGCGGTGCGGATGCGGTTATTGCAGAAGGTACTGAAGCAGGCGGACATATCGGTGAGATTACAACTATGGTTTTGGTGCCACAGGTTGTGGATGCGGTTTCCATTCCGGTTATTGCAGCAGGCGGCGTGGCTGACGGCAGAGGCATGGCAGCAGCATTTATGCTTGGTGCAAAGGGCGTACAGATGGGAACTCATTTTGTAGTAGCAAAGGAATCCATTGTGCATCAGAATTACAAGGATTGCATTTTAAAAGCAAAGGATATTGATACAAAGGTTACGGGAAGAAGTACAGGACACCCTGTAAGAGGTCTCCGTAACATGATGACAAAAGAGTACCTTAAGAAAGAAGCAGAAGGTGCAAGTGTTGAAGAATTAGAAATCTTCGCAGCGGGCGGACTTAGGAAAGCTGTTGTAGATGGAGATGTAAAAATGGGAAGTTTGATGGCAGGACAAAGTGCCGGCTTAGTGACACAGGAACTTACCTGTAAAGAATTGATGGAAAAAGTAGTTTCCGGAGCAAAAGAACTCCTTAAGGGAGCCGAGGAAAATTACTTATAAGAAGAAATTGGCATTACATACTAAAAAAGTGTAAAAGGGTTAATACTGCGGCAGTAAATTATGCTGCCGCAGAAATAAAGAGAGGAACAAAATGGGCAAAATAGCATTTATTTATCCGGGCCAGGGGGCGCAGAAATGTTTCATGGGTCAGGATTTTTACGACACATATGAAAACTCTGCCAAGGTGTTCAAATTGGCTGATGAAATTTTAGATATCAGTGTAACGGAGCTTTGTTTTACAGAAAATGAGAAAATCAATCAGACGGAATTTACCCAGGCAGCATTGGTTACTACTTGCTTGGCGATTACGGAACAGATTCTTTCTATGGGAATCAAACCGGATGTAACAGCAGGTCTTAGCCTTGGTGAATACGCAGCTATCGCAACAGCAGGCGGTATGTCCGTAGCAGATGCAATCAAGACAGTAAGAGCGCGTGGTATTTATATGGAAGAGGCAGTTCCTAACGGAGTAGGTGCTATGGCTGCAGTACTTGGTATGGATGCAGAAGCAATCGATGCGGTTGTTGGCCCAATGGAAGACGTATTTGTGGCAAATTACAACTGTCCCGGACAGATTGTGATTACCGGTAAAAAAGAAGCCGTTGATGCTGCAAGTGCGAAATTAGTAGAGGCCGGAGCAAAGAGATGCCTTCCGTTGAAAGTAAGCGGACCATTCCATTCTCCATTTTTGCAGGGAGCGGGAAGCAAGCTTGCTGATTATATGAAGGATGTAGTAGTAAGTGATTTACAGATCCCATATGTAACAAATGTAACTGCAGAATATGTAAACGAAGCAAGCAAGATTAAGGGATTTTTGGAAAAACAGGTTTCTTCTTCTGTAAGATGGCAGCAGAGTGTGGAAAACATGATTGCAGACGGAGTGGATACATTTGTAGAAATTGGACCGGGTAAGACACTTGCCGGATTTATTAAGAAAATTAACAAGGACGTAAACGTAATTAACGTAGGTCAGGTTTCAGATATAGGAGCATTAGAATGTTTGAGAAAAGAGTAGCATTAGTAACAGGTGCATCACGTGGTATCGGCAGGGCAATTGCACTGCAGCTTGCAAAGGATGGTGCCCATGTAATTGTAAATTATAATGGTTCAGAGGCAGCAGCTGCTGAAACCGGAAAAATGATTGAAGAGGCAGGCGGTAACTACACATTATCGAAATTTAATGTGGCTGACGCAGAAGAAACGGAAAGTGCAATGAAAGCACTCATTGCAGAATGTGGACGTCTGGATATTCTGGTAAACAATGCAGGTATCACAAAAGACGGATTGCTTATGAAAATGAGCGATGAAGATTTTGATGCAGTAATTAATGTAAATTTAAAGGGAACATTCCATACAATCAAGGTTGCCAGCAGACAGATGATGAAGCAAAGATATGGAAGAATCGTAAATCTTTCTTCGGTATCAGGAGTTATGGGAAATGCCGGGCAGGCGAATTATTCCTCTTCCAAGGCAGGCGTTATCGGACTCACTAAGTCCGTGGCAAGAGAATTGGCATCCCGTGGAATTACTGCCAATGCAATTGCTCCGGGTTTTATTGCAACCGATATGACAGCAGCAATGCCGGAAGCGGTATTGGAAACAGCGTCCAAGCAGATTCCATTGGGCTATATTGGAAAACCGGAAGATATCGCAGCGGCAGTAAGCTTTTTAGCTTCAGAAGCAGCAGGATATATTACCGGACAGGTACTTTGTGTAGACGGCGGAATGGCCATCTAGTTTAAGTTGGGATTAATCTCAAGCGTTAGGTTTATAGAAAGGGCAAAGGAAATGAAAAGACGAGTTGTAGTAACCGGTCTTGGAGCAATTTCTCCAATCGGAAACAGTGTGGAAGAATTCTGGAATGGTGTAAAAGAAGAGAAAATTGGGTTTGGGCCAATTACCCACTTTGATACTACAGAATATAAATGCAAATTAGCAGCAGAAGTTAAGGACTTTGATCCGGCTAAGTATATGGATAAAAAGGCTGCAAGAAGAATGGAATTATTCTGTCAGTATGCAGTAGCCGCAGCCGGTGAGGCTATCAAAGACGCAGGGCTTGATATGGAAAAAGAAG
>JAZSEL010000025.1:0-56282 GCA_045531685.1 Lachnospiraceae bacterium
CTTAAATATAACTCTTATTCAGAATTACCTGAAAGAGGTAATAAGCTCCTTGTATGAGAAAGCGAAAACAGGGGACTTTATTGAGGTATGTCAGGATATGAATATTGTCAGTACTCTGCCGGAATACATTAAGCCTAAAAATGTAGGTTTGATGTTTTTTAGCATGGAACCAGACAAGTTCTTTCCATATACTCAGATTGATGTAGTGCAGTTTCCAAGTGGACTTGGTGGTGATGATATTATTGAGAAAACCTTCAAAGGCCCAATACAACAGCAGTTACGCGATGCATTGCAGTATATTCGTAATGTAGTTATTACCCAGAAGGTTGTCAAATATCCAGATAGGGCAGAAGCTGACCGCTTCTTTAATTATCCGTATGCGGCAATAGAAGAGGCTTTGTCTAATGCTGTTTATCATCGTGCCTATGATGAGCGTGAGCCAATTGAGGTACGTGTGGAAAATGACAGAATTGAAATTGTAAGCTTTCCGGGACCGGATCGTTCAGTGACGATAGAAGGTTTAAAATGCTTCCGTGTTTCAAACCGCCGTTATAGAAATCGTCGAATTGGAGATTTCTTAAAGGAGTTGCATCTGACAGAGGGTAGAAATACCGGATTTAAGAAAATTTTGGATGCACTGGAGGCAAATGGCTCTCCAAAGCCGGAATTTGAAACGGATGAGGATAGAAGTTATTTTATAACGAGACTGTTTATACATGAAAAATTTGTTGGTGTTTCCGATGAAGAGCCAGAAAGGAGCCAAAAAGGAGCCGAAAAGGAGCCGAAAAAAGGAGCTGAAAGAAAGCAAGCGATCTTAAAAATATTGGCAAATAATCCGACCATTACCCAAACGCAGATTATGGAAGAAATGAATTTAACAAGAAAACAGGTACAAAAAGATATGAAAGAATTACAAATGGAAGGTGTGCTTGTAAGAGAGGGAACTAATAGAAGCGGACGCTGGGTGGTAAAAGGATATGGACAATGATAATTACAACAATATATTTGAGAACTTAGGCAAATTTGTTATCAAAGTATCTGAAGGTATGGTTAAGATAGTCGAAGGAATTAACTTAATGGCCTCGTCTGAAGCAATGAAAGCATTTATTGAGTTCATTATTAATATTCCTGATGATATAAAAGATACACAATTTTTTGCGGAAGTGCAGAAATTGCAAAAGATAAATTTGCATTATGAGGATGTAATATGGCTTATAGATGATTTTGGACTTAATTATACTGATGAGATTTGGAGAAAATTATCAGAAGATGAAAATGATAAATCGGAATTGTGTCGATACATAGCCAAGATTATCGTAGCTTCTTCTATGGAGAAACGAGAAAAGCTAATTGTTTTATTGGCGCATATGGAACCACTAATTTACGAGACTTTAGAAATGTCGAAAATACCAAACGAAAGATTGAAGCCTGCGGTAAAGAAGGTATCTATAGAAGAAAATGTAGGTATGTCTGCTGAAAACCTAGGAAAAATCTTTGTGTTGGCCGTTATGCACATAGTATTTGCTAATACGGATTCTTATACGGAGGAAATCGACAAAAGAATACCATTTAGAAATAATATTCTTCATAATGGTATCATAACGTATGCTGATGAAGATATAGATGTTGCCTATGAATTGTTGGTAGATTTGATAGAAATATTAATTCGTACTAAAGAACAAATGCATGAGTATTGACACCATAAAAGTTGTGATTTGGGGTAGAAATATGACCGAAGTTTAACTTAGATATCAGCAGAAAAATTGCTGATGAAAAACAGAAGATATAGTGCAAAGTACTATCAAAAACAAGAAAAATCAGATAAAGAGGAAAAATTACTGATGGATATTATTTTTTTATGGAATTCAAAGTTAGACAACGAACAAAACAATGGTGTTATATTAAGCGGAAAATATGATGTGTCGTTTAAATTGATGGAGAAGAGTATTGCAATAAATAGAAATCAAAAGTATGTAAGAAATTTCTGGGGTAAAAATATTCAAGATTGTTTTGCAATAGTGGGTGAAAATGGTGCTGGTAAAACGATGCTTGTTAATGACATCATGTACACTATTAGAGATGCAAAATTTTTTGAGAAAAACCATGAGGATTTTCTGTTGATATATGAGGATAATAGCTCGAAGGAGTTAATTTTCGTGTGCACGGATAATTTTATGGAATGGACAATTGATGCAGAAGAGAATATCACTTATCAATTTATTACTAATGCAAATGACATTTTAAAGAATTGCGAAGTGGCATATTTTCACAATGCACTAAATGCTCATGACTATTTGGCCCAAGCACGTTGTAAATATGATTTTTCGCTAGCCAATCAGATGTATAAACATCGTTCTACAACATATGAAATGCATTATGATGATACAAGTAAAGATACTGTTATGAATTTTTACGAAAATGAGACATTTCGTATTGTCTCGTTCTTGTATGATTATGCATTACATAATGATTTGCAAATTGATTTTCCGGTTCCGCGATATATAACAATAGGTATAGCAGATGATTATTATAGTGAACATTATATTTTAGGACAAGCAAAGGGATTGCGAGTTGATCGAGACGAAGAAGAAAAACTTAGTGAAGATATTCAAAACTTTAGCAATGGAGTTGATAACATTGTTCGGGTTTATGGGAGAACATGGATTAATTATACAATTAAGAATCTGATTTACAATGTATTTAAAGAGTTGTGTATTCCGGTAACTACGCCGCCTAACATAACATATAGTCATCGGGATTTTTTTGACGCCTGCAGTTTTTTGAGTAATACTAACAAGATAGCAGATATGAGTATATATCAATGCGTATACAAGGTTATCAACAATTTGCGTCGTAGATTTGTGGAAGCAAGTAGTTATATTGATGATTTCGAAAGATATGTCCGGTGGATAGAGACAAATAAAGATAAGATAATAGCGTGCGAAAACAAAGGTTTAGTGCAATTGGATATATATGTTGAGGAAAATACGGAAGAATTTATTGCACAATTGATATGTCTATATTCAAAGGTGAATTTAGCTTTTCCATTTTATAAGTTCTCCTTTGGTGTAAGTACAGGTGAGTATTACTTCTTGTCAATGTTTTCTAATTTATATTCGATTCGCAAAAGCAAGGAAAATAATATAAATGTGTTTGATGGTAGTAAGCTTAGTAAAGATGTTAAAAGCATGTTATTGATTTTTGATGAAGCAGATTTGTCTTTGCATCCCAAATGGCAAAGAATGTTTATGAAATGGTTGACAGATTTTTGTGAACATATATTTAAAGATATCTCAATAAAGATTATTGTTACAACTCACTCTCCAATATTGCTATCTGATTTTCCGGGGAATAGTGTGCTTTACATAAAGAAGTACGATAATAAAATGATTTTTTGCAATTCAGACCAAAAGAATACATTTGGGTGTAATATACATTCTTTGTTTTTAAATTCTTTTTTTCTTGAAAACTATGGAACTATGGGGGCTTTAGCGGAAGAGAAAATTAATAAAATTGCAGAAAAAATAAACAAGGGAGAAATAGAGCAAGAAAGTTTGGCAGAGCTTGAAAAAACAATTAACTATATCGGAGAAGGTATAATAAAGAGTAAATTAGAGGTTGCACTGCGGGAAAAGAGACAAAAGAAAAAGATTGTTGCAGATGAAGCTGAAAAAACGGTAATACAAGAAACTGTTCTACAGTTAAGGAGGCAGAAAATACACTTAGAACAGATGATAGCTAATCTTGAGGAAACTATTAATGATAAAAATTAGTATTGATGAAATAACAAAAGAGGAAATTGAAAAGAAGTTATGGGAAGACGCTAATTCGAATGCTACGGGAATAATTCAAATTTTGAATACTTCGAATGCAAAGAATATTTTAATGAATAACCATAAAAAGATATATGGTATGCTATACAATACTGCGACAGGAGATATAAATGTCGCAGAGACAAAAAAATTACTATTAGCAGATAGGCAGTCATTAAAAAAATATATAGGTATATTGGGGGATTATTCCTCTAATAAAATACTGGCGGATGAACTTCTGGATAATATATTTAGATATGATAGGTATTCGAAGAGAAGGGTAGCTGTTGAAATTTTGAAAAAAATGAAGGTGACAGTTTGTCCATACTGTAATAGACAGTATATTTTTACGTTATCAAATGGACAGGTTCGCCCACAGTTTGATCATTATTATCCGAAAAGTAGATATCCATATCTTGCATTATCGTTGTACAATATGGTACCGAGTTGTAGCATCTGCAATATGGCAAAGTTGTCATTGGATACCTTAAAGGAACCTATTTTATATCCGTTTGTGGAGGAAATGGGAAGCGAAGCAAAATTTGAAATTAAAAGAAAGAGAAATGGGAATTTTGTAAGAATGCTTCAGGGAATATCAAATGAATTTATAATCGACCTAAATACTACAAATGCAAAGAACGAAGTTATAATTTTAAATCAAATGGCAAAGTTACATTTGGACGATTTGTATAATGAACATAAAGAATATGTTATGGATATTATCAAGTCAAAATATGTGAATTCCCCAGAGCGTATTCATGAATTGCTGGTGTCATTTCCTGCGTTATTTGATTCATATGAAGATGTTAAAAATCTGCTATATATGACTAATATACAAAAAGAAGCTTGGGGAAGTAGACCATTATCTAAGCTTACATATGATATTGATAGGCAATTGGAAGAAGGAAGTATTGAAGAAGAGTAAGGGGAACTGAGATTGAGAATCATAGTTGAGTTTGAAACAAAATCAAATACAAATAATAATATCATGCAGCCCCGAAATATTTATTTTCAGAACGTATCTGGTAAATTGGAACAAAAGGTGCAGAAATTTATAGTATCGCTTGAAGGCAACGCAGAAAATGTTATAGATGTGCTTCGTAACATATGGGAACTGGCATTTTTGTATGATGGATATTTCTATAAACCATGCCAATTTAACATTGATGGTGTTGATGAGAATGTAGAAAAGTTATATTTTCTTTCCTTTTATAACACAGGTAAGATATGGAGAAACTGTGCAAGCACTTTGGTGGGGGCAGACAAAGATTTTTCAGAAGAGAGAATATCAAGGTATAGTGAATTTAGAAATAAAGACAGGATGTCCGGTGAGATGCTTAAATCGTTGATAAATTCATATTTTTATATACATTCTGAGGCGTATGAAAAAATTAATGTTAATCATAGGCTGTCGTTGCTATTAAATATATGTGATGGCTTTGTTATAAATACATCTGGTCCAAATAAAAATGTTAAAGCTAATATAGCAAAGGTTATTGGAACTGCGCTGGATTCAAAAACAGTTAAATATGGGGCTGAATTGTTAGGAATACCGTCTCAAAAGCTGTATGATGCACTTATGTTAGAACGCCATGAAATTGACCACTATATTATAAAAGTGGGTAGTTTGACGGATTATGAGGTAAAATCAGATGCAGTTACGAGAGACTACATTAATTGGTATTTCACTTACGTTGTAGAGTTGGCTTTAAGAATTGCGTTTTTAAAACAGATTGGATGCGAATGCAAAGATGAGATGGTCGAGTATGCCCTTAATGATATCAATGACTGGCTTATACTAGAATGCGATTTGCCAGAAAGATGTAAGAATCCGAGTAATCAAATGAAACAGGATTTCAAGAAAATGGGTATAAGTATGAAATAGCGAGGAACACGTTAATTGGTGTTACAATTTAGTGCCAATCGAAAAATCTCCTTGCAAATACTCAAATTCGATTCTATAATCTACTCATGGATATGCAAGCCAACCGCAAATGATTCTGTAAGTGGCAATTGCCGGCTTGAAATCCAGTGGAACCATACGCAATGATGAAAAATGCTCTGGTACTCGAATGGTACTAGAAGCAGTCAGAACGGTATGGAATAGGGACAAAAACGCAAGATTTCAATACAAATATGTATAGAAAACTGACGAAAAACAATATCTCACACTTCAAACTTTGCGAGTTCGAATAAAAGCCAAAGGCTTTTATTCAAACGATGCTTATAGATTTGCGAAGCAAATCTATAAGAGACCGTTGGCAGTGTAAATAATTTAGGAATATGTATTTAAAGAATGCCGCAGAGGAATCTGCGGCATTTGTTATGCTGATTTTTAGGCAACTATAGGTTGCCTAAAAGAACTTTAAAATTGGTGGTAAGGATAACAGAAATTTTGTACAATTAAATCAACAACTGCAGGAGGTAATCTTTCATGAAGCTATCTGAAAAAATAATAGAATTGCGGAAAGCAAGCGGAATGACCCAGGAAGAATTGGCATCAAAATGCAATGTGAGCAGACAGTCCATATCCAAGTGGGAAGCGGACATTGCGTTGCCGGAAACAGAAAAGTTGTTACTGTTAGGAGAATTGTTTCATGTGTCCATGGATGTGCTGTTAAAGGATGAATTGCTATTAGGTGAGGTGAAGGAAGTGCACAGCTGCGGAGATAATGCAATTCAAGATAAGAAGCAGGAAGTGTACGAAGGGCTGTTGATTAAGGAAAGTGTAACAGATGATAGTATTATCGACCTGATGAATATACATAAGATAGAATTATGGAATACCGGTGGCAAGCCAAAGTATTGGACAGCATTGTCTTTTACCAGCGATAAGAGGGATTTCCCGGAGCAAGTATCCAAAGTGATGGGAACTGATCCGGATAATGGTGGAAATTGGTTTGTAGATTTTAAAGCCGGAAATGAGAAGTACATTGTTTTTAAAGATAAAATATTAAAATATCAGATTGGTAATCAGACAGAAAAAGAGTATGTGTGCAATGAATGTCGGAAAATGGGAATTGTTGATGAGCAGATGAATTGGTCAGAATAGAAAAATAAACGAGTGAGTGAAACATAAAAGACGCCTGCCGGATGGTAAGCGTCTTTTATGTGTAATATCTTGTTCTATTTTACGGAAAATCCTGCAATGCCAAAGGCGGATGGTCCGCCATGTGTCGTAATAACTCCATGCGCCTGCACCCATTCGGTCTTGGTAAAGCCACATTCGGCTATGGCTTCTTTGGCAAGATTTTTTACTTCCTCGGAAAGCCCTATAGTATAGATAACCCACAATGTTTCGTTGCGGTCAAGTTGGTAATTGTCAACATATTCTTTGATAAGCTGTGGGACAACTTTTTTCATTTTGCCACGAAATTTCTTGGTGGCCATTAATTTCCCATCAATCAGTTCAATGCAGGGATGAAGTCCTAAAATGCTGGCACCAAGGAATGCAACATTGCTTACCCGTCCGCCGGCGCGGAGGAATTCTAAGTTGTCCGGTGTAAAGCACATATTTGCACGCGTAATCAACTCATTTGCAATTGAAACGGCTTCTTCAATTTCCATATCAGGATTGGCATTAACAATTTCAGCCACCTTACATACAATATTAGCCTGTCCCACAGAAACCTGCTTGGTATCAATAGCTGTAACATAATCACGATTTTCGGATGCGATAACAGCGCTCTGGTAGGAACAGGTAGTTACTGCAGAATACGCCAGATAAAGGATATGGGAATCCGGATACTTGGCATGGATTTCATCAAATTTCACTTCAAAATCACTGGGAGTACTGCCGCTTGTCTTTGGCAGTTTGCCGGTAGTGTTATAATAATCTACAATTTTCTCAGCAGGGAATGTGCCGTCATCCAATGTCTGAGTATCAAAGGAAACGTGCATGGGAACGAGCTCAATCCCATACTTCTCGGCGAGTTCTGCTGTAACATCAGAACCGGTTTCTGCAACAACAATAATTTTTTTCATAATAGATTCTCCAATCGAACGGTATTCAATGTGATTTTATATGGTTTCCAAAACTGCGTCAAGAGTTTTTGAGAAATGGGCGAATAATTTGACAATCAGTGATTGCTCCAAGGAACTTTGAAATGGATGGTAAAATCCGGAAAGTTTATTTATAATATAGCCAAGTTGATGAAAGGGTATTCACATACGAATTATCTGAGAAAATAGATTAATCATGCGGGTTATGAGGCACAATACAGGAGGAATAAAAAGGAGAAAATTATGCTTTGGAACGTCAAAAACGGAAGTGTTAAAATCGGAAGTACGGATATGGATTATGTGTCCTTTGGGCGGGGGAGCAAGAATCTCATTATTATGCCCGGACTTTCAGATGGCCTGGTTACCGTAAAGGGAAAAGCATTACTACTGGTTTGGCCGTATACGAAGTTCTTTAAGGATTATACCGTATATATGTTTAGTCGTAAAAATAATATGCCGGAGGGGTATTCCATACGAGATATGGCAACTGACCAGGCAAGAGCCTTGAAGGAGCTTGATATTCCGAAAACAAGCGTAATGGGAGTCTCTCAGGGAGGCATGATAGCCCAGTTTTTGACGATTGATTATCCGGATATGGTAGAGAAACTTATTTTGACAGTAACGGCGCCAAGTGCAAATGAGAAAATACAGGATAATGTCGCCTCTTGGATTGAGATGGCAAAAAGAGGTGACCACAAAAGCATTATGATTGATATTGCAGAGAAAGCATATTCAGAAAAATTCCTTAAGAAGTATCGCATGTTATATCCGATTTTGGGACATGTTGGGAAACCGCGTAATTATGACAGGCTGTTTATCAATGCAAATGCAATACTTTCTTTTAATGCTTATGCGGAATTGGACAAAATAATATGTCCTACATACATTATTGCCGGAGAAAAAGATAAAACGGTGGGAACTCGTGCTTCCTATGAAATGAAAGAAAAAATCAAAAACAGTGAGTTATATATTTATCAGGGATTGGGGCACGCGGCTTATGAAGAGGCAAAGGACTTTTACGACCGGGTGTATGACTTCTTGGTAAAATAATATTATCGGAAGACGTGAAATCACTCTTCTAAGTGGCAAATTACGTGTAAAATGGAGCAAATACGTGCAAATTATCACACAGAAGGTATAATATGTTATCTTTTCGTTGAGACCAATTAGGGAAGAACCAGTGGCGACAACAGTAAGGTCAGTGATGGCATTCATTTTGGCAGAGAAATTATAAATTTACCATATCCCCTTACACTTTGCCTGTTCCTACCCCATCGATGATTTTGTGGTCGACACCGGTTATTCCTAATGGTGATATGAAGGAAAAGTTCTTGACAGATTATAATTGCCGTGGTACTATGACGGCGGTTAGAAGATTATGAAATTGGAGGACGTTTTTATCAGAGCATCAGAGAATGTGTAAGTAGAAGGATAATTGTATATTTGGCAGGCTAATGGTCGGCCTTATTAAAGTATGCCTTGATGATGCTTGATATTGTGAGTCCTTACAGTAATTTCGAAATAGAGATTAGTGTATATTTGAAGTGTTTTGGCATGACTGTAGTCATGCCTTTTTTATACCGTAGGAAATTTCTGGGAAACAGAGCGCACATCCCTAAGATGTGCAGGAGATACAGACTTTCTGCGTGTATTAATCCGTGTTGGAGATTCCACGATATGTTAGCGTACATCGTTAAGGTATCGTGGTTTTTGTTGTGGCGAAGTGTCAGGTAGTCATCGCACTTGAAAAAAGGGGGCAGTTGACATCATCAATCCGGAAGGAGGAAAGAAAATGAAGAGCATTGTTTCTAATTTAGAGGGAACAGATAATAAAGAATATAGAAGAGGTAAAAAAGAAAATGAATTTAGACAAAATAATAGAATTTGATAAAGTAAAAGAAATGTGGCAGGCACTGGCGGTAACAGAGCAGGCTAAGCAGAAGATTGAAGGTGCCGGTTCTATTTCGACAGAATTGGTGCTCAGAAAGGAATTGAAAGATACTACCAATGCTAGAGAGCTGATTGAGAAGTTGGGAACGCCGCCCCTTCAGAATGTGACAGAGATAAAGGATGTTATGGAGATTGCAAAAAAAGGTGACTGTTTAACTCCTTATCAGCTGGAGAAGGTGGGAATGATTCTTACAGCAGTAAGACGTTTGAAGGATTATCTGGACCGAGGCAAAATGTTTGAAAACCCGCTGGCGTATTATGAAGAGAACTTTGACTGTATGGATGAACTTAGAGAAGAAATTGCACGTCAAATCCGCAGTGAGAGAGTGGATGATTACGCGTCCAAGGAGTTATCTCAGCTTCGCATGCAGATAGCCAAGAAAACGGAAGATATGAAGCAGAAAGCGGAGCAGATTATGCGCTCCAATAAGGACGCCATGGCAGACAGCTTCAGTACTTACCGCAATGGAAGATTATGCCTTCCGATAAAAAAAGAGTATAAGCATCGCATTCCGGGTAGTGTAATTGATAAATCGGCTACAGGCAGTACATTTTTTGTGGAGCCGGTGGGAGTATCCAATATTTACGAGGAAATTGACTTGCTTCGGATTAGCGAAGAGAATGAGGTTTACCGCATTCTTTACACACTGACGGCAATGGTTGCGGAGGCCGAGTACATTATGGAAGAAAATATACGTATGATGGAAAAATTGGATTACATTTTTTCCAAGGGTAAACTTTCCATAGATATGCATGCCTGCGAACCGGTGATTACTTTAGATAGGGGTATCCGGTTAAAAAGTGCAAGACATCCATTGATGGATAGAACCATCAGTGTGCCGCTTCAGTTTGAAATGGGTGGAGATACCCGGGGTATTGTAATTACCGGTCCGAATACGGGCGGAAAGACTGTTGCAATTAAGACAGTTATGTTGAATTGCCTGATGGCGCAGAGTGGGCTTCATGTAACTTGTGAAGAGGCAAGCATCTGTATGAACAGCAATTATCTGTGCGATATCGGAGATGGACAGAATATTTCGGAAAATCTCTCTACTTTCTCAGCACATATTAAGAACGTACTGGAAGTACTTTCGGAAGTAAATCAGGATAGTTTAGTAATTATGGATGAGCTTGGTTCGGGAACGGATCCGGCGGAAGGCATGGGGATTGCTATAGCGATTTTGGAGGAACTTCGTAAGAGTGGTTGTAATTTTGTAGTTACAACCCATTATCCTGAGGTGAAAGAATACGCTGAAAGAGCAGAAAGTATTGTAAATGCAAGAATGACCTTTGATAAGAATAGTTTATTGCCGACCTATCAGATGATTATCGGGGAAGCCGGGGAGAGCTGTGCTTTTTACATTGCCGATAGGCTCGGTATGCCTGAAAATATGTTAAAAGTAGCAATTGATGCCGCTTACGGAAAAAGGGAGGCGGATGGTTTTGTTTTCAGAAACCGTAAGACATTGGAGAAAAAGAAAACAGGAGCCATCAGAAAACTAAAGAAAAGTACGAAGAATGTGGCTTTAGAGCAGGAGTATAATATTGGTGACAGCGTTATGATTTACCCGGACAAAAAGATTGGTATTGTCTGCGAAAAAGTAAATGACAAGGGTGTTTTGCGTGTACAGGTAAAAGGTAAGAAAATCTGGATTAACCGTAAACGTGTCAAACTTCATGTGGCGGCAAGTGAACTGTATCCGGAGGATTATGATTTCTCTATTATTTTTGAGTCTGTAAAAAACCGTAAAATCAGGCATGATATGAATCGTAAGTATACGGAAGCAATTATATCTTATGATGAGGAATAGGAGGCGATTGACATGAAAAACATGAATAATTATATGAAGTATTTTACCAAGGAATATATGATGGGACCAAACGCATTGCGTCTTCTGAGTGAGATTGTAGAGGATAATCCACAGGCAGTAAGCAAAGGAAATGTGCTGGATCTTGGCTGTGGTGCAGCACTTAGTTCCGTTTTTCTTGCAAATGAGACAGGGGCAGATAAGGTCTGGGCACTTGATTTATGGGTGTCTGCTACAGAGAATTACAAGAGGATTTGTGAAAACGGATTGGAGAATAGAATTGTACCGATTCATGGAGATGCACTTGCGATGCCTTTTGCGCATGAATATTTTGAGGCGGTTGTAAGCGTTGACACATATCACTATTTTGGATGTGAAGAGAATGTTTTTGCTGAAAGAATATTACCATTTATCAAAAAGGGAGGCTATGCCTTAATCGTAGTGCCGGGATTAAAGGAAGAAGCGCAGGGAGCGTTGAAAGCCTTAATGGATGAATGGGCAGGTGATGAAGCCTATATGTTTAAGACCAAAGACTGGTGGGCAGAGCATATTGCCAAAGGTTGCGCAGAACAGGTGGAAGTGGAAGTATACGAGTCGGTACAATTTGATTTGGTATGGCAGGAATGGTTTGACAGCGGACATGAATACGGAATCCGGGATAGAGAATTCTTGGAAAAAGGCTTAAAGGATGTTTTAAACTTTGTAATGATGGTTATTGAGAGGAAAGAGAATTAGGAGGATAATTACCATGAATATAGAAATCAGAAAAGAATTACTACAGGATTATTATGAAACAGAGGCAATGACAAGACGGTCATTTTATAATGTATACGGTCCGGGATGCGATGAACATTTACTGGTACATAAATTGCGTACACACAAGGATTACTTGCCGGATTGCAGCAGAGTAGCAGTTATAGATGGAAAGATAGCAGGGACAATAATGTTTTTCAAAGGTATGATTCGCGGAGAAGATAAGGATGTTGAGATTGCCACTTTTGGACCGCTTTGTATAGACCACAAATACAAAAACTGCGGAATCGGAAGAAAACTGCTGGAAGCAACCATACCCCTTGTAAAAGAAGCCGGATTCCCTGGGATTCTTATTTTCGGGGAACCGGAATATTATCCTAAATTTGGTTTTAGAAGGGGAAGAGAATTTGGTCTTAGTGGCATGGATGGAAATGTGAGCGATCCATTCATGGGATTGGAATTGATTGAAGGCGGATTAAATGTAAAGGGCGGAAAGTTCGAAGAATCTTCGGTGTTAGAAGAACTAACACAAGAAGCATTGGCAGAATTGGATAAGAGATTTCCACCATTGAAAAAACTCAGCAGACCTTGTCAGTGGGGCTATGAGAATGCTTATGATGATAGGGAAGGCTATCATTATGAATATGCGACTCATTGTCCAAGAACATTTGAAAAGATGTTCAGAGAGTATGTGAAAGAAGCGGATGAGTCAATGCTTGCAGAAATCTGGGAGAATTTTGATAAGTCCCCGTATGTGTTATTTACGGGAAAAGAGGCGTTTGGAATATTTGTTATTAATAACATGAATGAGCCTATAATTGAGCACATGCATCTGAAAAAAGAATGTGCGGAGGCTGAAAGAATCGAAAAAGAAGTACGAGAACGGTTTGCGAAAGCGAATGGCTTAAGAAGTTGTTAAATAGAAGTCAAGTTGACAAAACAGGAAATGTTTTAGCGAAATAAAAAGTTATGATGTATGTGTAGCTACAACCAAGGAAAGGAGTGCAGGTGTGTATAGGGAGAATATTCAGAAGAGCATTGATTACATAGAAGACAATCTGAAGTCCGAATTTACAGCAGAGGAATTGAGTGAAATAGCCGGATTTTCTTTGTTCCATTTTTATCGTTTGTTCCGTATGGCTGTTGGTATGCCGGTTATGCAGTATGTGGTAAGGCGTAGATTATTACACGGATTATATGAAATAGGAATCGGACGCCAAATGGTAGATGTGGCAATGGAGTATGGATTTTACACTTATGCCGGTTTCTATAAAGCATTTGTAAGAGAGTTTGGATGTACGCCTGCACAGTTTGTAAGAATGAATACGGTTAAGAAACCGTATCGTATTCATCTTTTGGAGGAGGAACATGTTATGGTTACACATAAAAAAATAACGGAATTATTGAAACATTGGGAATTGCAGAACGAGGCGATTGTGGATATTTTCTATGAAGGAACCGGAAAACGTAATGAGAATGCATATTATATTGGAGAAGATTATGTGCTTAAACTTTCTGCAAACTTGGGAAAAATAAAGAACAACTTGGATATCGCAAAGAAATTAGCTGATGTTGGTTTGGTTGCATCAACGCCGTTACTTACTACAAGTGGGGAAGAATACATTGCAGATGGCGAACTGTATTACTGCGTAACAAAACGGGTACAGGGCAAACAGATGCAACCGGGAGACATGTATGAGGGTGATTATAAGGAAAAAGCCCGTTACATTGGTGAAATTATTGGACAGCTGGATAAAGCACTGGAAAATGTGGATGTAGTGGTAAATGATACCAATACTTATGAAAGCGTTGTGAATTGGGCAATTCCGCAGTTAGAAGGAAAAATGAATTTACCAAAGGAATTGTTGGACAACTACATAGATAATTTTGGAAGGGTGTATCTGGCAATTCCGCGCCAGATAATTCATCGTGATCCCAATCCGGGTAATATTATTTTGTCAAAAGAACAATGGGGATTGATTGATTTTGAACTCAGTGAACGTAATGTAAGAATCTTCGACCCATGTTATGCGGCGACGGCGATTTTATCAGAAAGCTTTGCGGAGAGTGATACGGAAAAATTAACAAAATGGGTGGATATTTATAAAAATATAATCTATGGGTATGATGCAGTTGTGTCACTCGCAGATGAGGAAAAAAGAGCCGTTCCGTATGTGGTTTTATCCAATCAGTTGCTTGTAGCAGCATGGTTTGCTGATAAAGAGAAATTTAAGGAACTCTATGAAGTGAATAAGAAAATGACAGAATGGATAGTGTCTGTGTGGGACGAGATAAGTATTATGTGAGAGAAGACTATCTATAAAATTGTTGTCAAAGATAGTGGGAAAGTTAGTTAAGTTAGAATGCCATAGAGAAATCTATGGCATTTTTCATTGTAGCGGAAATGAAGTAACTATTGTAGCCCAAGCAAGAGCACGATATAATAGTAACAACGTAATTGATTTTTTCCCTATGGATTTTTTCTATGACTGTTTGCGTTCTGCAAATAGTATTTCCCGCAAACGAAAGTATTTGGAAATGAAAAAGTGATTGAATAAGTTAGCATGTGAAAAATGCTTTTGACAAATTATTAAGCTAAATCTGTCCAGGTATGGTTGTACAACGACTATTGAATTGTACAAAAGAGGAAATTCATACGCTGTATAATTGATGAAGTTACTCTTGTGGGCATATGAATTGAAAAAATGTGAGTTATCGCACGCCTTTTTAGGGAAATGGAGGAGGCCATAGGCATACGAATTGAAAAAATGTGAGTTATCGCACGCCTTTTTAGGGAAATGGAGGAGGCCATAGGCATATGAATTGAAATAATGTGAGTTATCGCACGCCTTTTTAGGAAAATGGAGGAGGCCATAGGCATATGAATTAGAATAATAGGATGCACTATATGCTCTAATTCCATAAAAGAAGAGGTTAGTCGGCATATGGATATCTCAATTTAGAAAATCATATGCCAATATAAAGTATATGCAATGACAAAAAGAAAAGAAAGAGACGCGTAGCGGCAAGTATATAGGGGGATATATGTATTTTGTGAAACAGGCACTTATAAAAAGAGAACAGATGCTAAAGGAATTAATAAAGAAAAAGCAACAAGCATTGAAGATGGCTCCGGCGGGAACACTTAGAGCCAATCGACATGGAAGAGGGATACAGTTTTTCCATTTTGTTTCAGATGAAAAGCCCGGTGGAGAGTATATCAAAAAATCAAACATAAAGTTGGCTAAAGAACTTGCTCAAAAGGAGTACGACCAAAAGGTTCTAAAAAGAGCAGAAAAAGAATATGCAATTTTACAGAAGCTAAATGAGATATATAAGAATGGGATGGTGGAAGATACATATGAGAATATTGCATTATTGAAGCAACATTTGATTGCGCCCATTTGGATGCCGGATAAGACATATATAGAGAATTGGAAGAATGAGCCTTACATCGGACTTGAATTCCGTGAAGATAATCCGGAATTTTATTCCGATAGGGGAGAAAGGATGCGCTCGAAGTCCGAATTAATGATTGCAAATGCATTGAATAAATATGGAATTCCATATAAATACGAGTGTCCATTGGAACTTAAGTCTTATGGTACAGTATATCCGGATTTTACAGTGCTGAATATTAAGCAACGGAAGGAGATGTATTGGGAACATTTGGGATTGCTGGATGACTATGATTATAGGGAAAGAAATTTAAACAAGCTAACATGGTATGAGCTCAATGGTTTCTTTCCGGGAGACAAGCTTATCTTATCATATGAAACGGCAAGGCATCCTTTGAGTACAAAATTGATAAACATGATTATTAATAAGTATTTGCTTTAGTGTAATAGCTGTATTAGGCTTACTTATTGGGGATTAATAAAAAAACACAAGTCAGTGAAAGGACTAATAGTGGATGGCGAGCATATGATTGAGTTGTATTCAAGGATTCATAGGTAAAATATGTGAAATTGGTATGCGAATGGGCATGTGTATTGAACAATAAAGATGATTCATGAGCCGGAATATAGGAATAAATGTGTAATATGGCACATGGATTAGTAAAAATACACATTCATACGCTATGTATGTGTGAAAAAAGTAATAATGGCAGATGGATTGAAAAAGTTATAATAGCAGATGGATCGAAAAAAGTTATAATGGCAGATGAACTGAAAAAAGGTAATAAAACATATGCTCTCAGAGCCAAAAGGCAGGAAATTAAGCATAGAGAACGGGAATTTTAAGTGGAAATTTTCGAATAAATCTGCTTGCAAAAAAAAGGGTATCTCGTGTACCATGAAGAATAGAGATTGTACGAAAATATGCAGGACAGCATGCGAGGAAAGGAAGGGCATTTTGCCCAGGGGGTAGGACTATGAAGTATACAATGTTACGATATCCGGAAGGAAAAGTAAAAGCGGTTACATTCAGTTATGATGATGGATGCAGAGAGGATATCCGACTGGCTGATACGCTGGATAAGTATGGATTAAAAGGTACGTTTAATATCTGCAACGAATGGATAGCAAAGGAATCCGGCGGAAAATATATTACCGAAGAAGAGATAAGAGAGAAGATTCTTAATAAAGGTCATGAAGTGGCGGTGCATGGGGAGTGGCACAAGGCGGCAGGGTTGTTAAGACCGATTGAAAGTATTCAGGATGTAATTAACTGCAGAAAGGATTTGGAAAGCCGTTTTGACCGTATTATCCGTGGTATGGCTTATTCCGATTCCGGTATTCTTTGCATGGCAAATCATACTGCCTATGAAAAAATCAAAAGCTTTTTACAGGATTTGGACATTTTATATTCCAGAACTTTGGGCAGTGATAATAAGGAGTTTGAACTCCCATCAGACTGGTATCAGTGGATGCCGACGGCACACCATGATAATCCACAGATTCTTGAATGGGCAGAGGAATTTGTAAGCATGGATGTGGAAGGTGACTATTGCTCGTCCAGACGTCCGAAATTATTCTATGTGTGGGGGCATGCCTTTGAGTTTGAACGCAATGGCAATTGGCAGCGTCTTGACGATATTTGTGAGGTGCTTGCGAATAAGGATGATATCTGGTATGCAACCAATATGGAAATTTATGAATATGTGGCAGCATTTGATTCCCTTGTATATAGTGCAGACGGTAAGAGGATATATAATCCTACTCTTGTTACCATATGGCTGGATTATGACGGCACACAGTATGTAATTAAACCGGGAGAACGAATTACTTTAGACTAGGACGCAAAGTGAATGGAATCATTACAAAACAACAGAGACGATGAAAAGGAAACACATGCCCGCAGGTCTGCCCGTATTGAGCAGATGAAGCGGGAGAAAGAACTACAGGAGCAGAGAAGGCGGTTAATAAAACGTTATTTTCCCTATGCAATTGGCGGATTAAGTGTAGTGGTTTTTGTTTTGATAGTTATTACTTTGTTATCCGGAAATCGAAGCACGGATAACAAATCTCAAGTGAAGGAAGAGACGGGCATAGGAGTAGTTAGCGTGGAGGAGGATTTCTTAAATGGAAGCCCAACGGAACATGCAGACGGACAGTTAAATTCCAATGAAAATGCAGTGCGCCCTGAGTCTGCTGCCACAGTACTTTACGATACGGCAGAAACAGCGGCAGTTACACCGAAGTATACCTTTGACACTACTGACGATACTCTAACCATTTTTAGTGACAACGTAATCAGTACCAATGCTATTCTAATTAACGAAAGTACCGACACCATTGTGGCACAAAAGAATGCCTCGCAGAGAATTAATCCGGCCTCGATGACCAAGGTGTTAACGGTGCTTGTGGCAGCAGAAAATATATCCGCGGACGAGTTAGATAATACATTTACCATGACTACGGACATTATGGATTATGCCTATGTAAATGATTGCAGCTCCGTTGGATTTTTGGCAGATGAAGTGGTTACAGTACGGGATTTGTTTTACGGAACTACCCTACATTCAGGTGGCGATGCCGCAGTGGGCTTGGGGGTATATGTTGCCGGTTCCCATGAGGCTTTTGTGGATAAAATGAATGCCAAATTGGAAGAATTGGGGATTGCTAAGACGACTCATTACACCAATTGTGTAGGTCTGTATGACGAGAATCACTACAGTACGGTGTATGATATGGCTGTTATTATGAAAGCAGCCATGCAAAATGAATTGTGTAGGGAATTTCTTTCTTTGCACACGTATACCACAAACGGCACGCAACAGCATCCGGAGGGAATTACCATATCCAATTGGTTTTTGCGCAAAATTGAAGATAAGGATACGGGCGGACTTGTACTCTGTGCTAAAACGGGCTATGTGGTTGAATCGAAAAACTGTGCTGTAAGCTATGAAATATACGGAGACGGAACCCCGTATATCTGTGTTACAACCGGTTCGACCAGCAGCTGGCGGTGTATCTATGACCATGTGGAAATTTATAATCAATATATTGGATAATTAATTGCCGGATAACGCATTACAGATAACGCAATACAGATAACGCAATACAGATAACGCATTACAAATAACGAATAAGGCCTCTTGATTGTGTCTATACTACGGATGTAGCAAATACATGATCAGGAGGTATTTTTATGTCACAGTTATCAGAAAAAGAACTGAGTACAATCAAGGATCTGCTTTCCGAAGAAGAACTTTTGGTAAAGAAATTCCAGATGCTTGCAGAACATGCGGAAGAAACGGAGTTAAAGAACAAGATGCAGGATATTGCAAAGAAACATCAGGGACATTTTAACGAACTATATCAGAAGTTATCATAGGAGGGAAAACAATGCCGGGAATTTATACAGAAAAAGAAATTTATGGGGATGCATTAGCTGCGCAGAAGGCAGCAACAAGTGCA
Organism: Lachnospiraceae bacterium; assembly: GCA_045531685.1. Classification (GTDB taxonomy): domain Bacteria; phylum Bacillota; class Clostridia; order Lachnospirales; family Lachnospiraceae; genus RGIG8767. Next base: position 19,189 of record JAZSEL010000025.1, read on the forward strand.
ATGAATTTGGCAGCCAATGAATGCCAGCATGAGGACGTAAGAAAAACAATGATGAATATTTTGAATCAGGAGCATGAGATTCAGAAATCTGTATTTGACGATATGCATGCGGCAGGCTATTATCCGACTCCGGCTGCAGACGAAAAAAAGGTACAGGATACCAAGCAGAAATTTAGTCAGTGTGTAAAATAAAACATCAGGAATCGGTGAAAACCGGTTCCTGTTTCGTTATTGAACTACAAGTTCAATGACAAAGAAGGGGAAATACGGTATGATTTTGATACAGAAAAGAAAGAAATACTTGTGTGATGAATAAAAAAATACTATAATTTAGCAAATGCCATCTATAAATTGCATATTTGCAATAAATAGCTGACATAATTAGACCAAATCTGTATTATGATTATATAGAGGTCAGATAGGCGGACAGTATATATGGATAGGGATATACATAATCTACTGACAAAGCATCCGGACAAAGAAGAATGGAAGGAGCTTGTGTATGACTTGATGAATGGGCATTACGATTTGAAACGGTATCCCATGGAAGAGAGCGCCTATATTGCTGACGAGTTTTCGGAGGGGGAGTTTTGCGAGAAAGCATATGATGCAGCGTATAGAGCCAAGCAACGTATCTGCCAACGGTTGCATACGGTTGAGGATGCGGATGTGGAATTGATATTTTCCAATTTACAGGCAATTGGAAGATATCTTGCAATGAAAATGTATGATTACGGAGAACAATTTTCGCAAAAAGAAAAGACCCTATGACAGAACCATTAATCTATCATGAGGTCTTCCGGTATAGGAAGGCTTAAGCCTTCAAAAAAATCATTAAATTCTACTTGGAAAATTTCTTTCATAACAATTAACTCAGAGATGCGGACATTATAGGTGCCGCCTTCCATCTGAGAATAGGCGCTACGTGACGTTCCTAATCCGCGTAACTGCAATTGGGTAATAACATCATTCTGCGTCAGTCTTGCCGCTTTTCTTAACTTTTTAAGATTTTTTCCAAGGGAAATATCATCTACTTGTTTGAGTCTTTGAGACATAGCCACGGATTCCTTCGGGTTGTGTTTTTGCAATGTATATCTAAAAATTTAGTACAAATGCAAATTTTCAGTGCAATTGATAAGTTGCGTTTACTTAGTATACTCAAAATTTCGTATTATATACGAAAACAACGGGAAATCCGGAAAGAATACAGTTTTTAATAAAAATGAGAGCGGATATTTGCTCAATATATAAAGAGAGGTATGCTTCTGCAATGGTGTAACAACATCGCAGAAGCATACCTCTTTTTTATTCTAAGTTATCGCAAAGAGTGATTACTAATATATCATCTGATGCGGGATTTTTAACAAAATAATTAAGGGTTTCCACCCGACGGTAAATACCGTCATCTCCTAACTGCTTAGTGATAAGCGGAATGTATTTTTCACCGGCCTGATATTTTTCTATTTGCCGTTCAATGGCAAAAGTAGTACGGAACCGCTCCTGATCATCCGGATGCATAGTTGATGCAGCGCTTATAATCAGTTCATCGCATTTTCCGGCCACGGCACAACTGGTGGTGGTGAAATTTTCATATGTCATCATATAATAGCTGTTTCGTGTAAGGTTACATAGGATGACCAAAGGATATTTTGTAAATATGGCATCCAACAATAACTGGGTTGCACTGTATGGAGTCTGGATACGCAGAACATCTTCCGGGGTAGGAGTGGTGTCAAGGGTACGACAGTCGTCCATAAAGTCAGAAGCAGGTTCCGGACGTGCAAATAAGAAGCCCTGAATCTTTTTACAATCACACGTTCTTAGGAAACCTAATTGTTCTGTGGTCTCTACTCCTTCTGCAACAGTGGTCAACTTTAATCTATGGGCAAAATTGAAAATACTCTCCAAAACAATCCGTTCTTTTTCGGATGCACAGTTTTTGCTAAGAAGAGAACGGTCAATTTTTAAAACATCGACTTCTACATCTTTAACAAAACTGAGAGAAGATAGTCCGCTTCCAAAATCATCAATTGCGACACGAAAGCCCAACTCACGGACGTCTTTTACAAAAGAAGAAACGGCTTCCGGCTGGTTGATAAAGGCGGATTCGGTGATTTCAATTTCAATCCATTTGTGCTCCAAGTGGTAGGAATCAACAATTTGATTCAGTCTTGCAGGAATATTGGTTTCGTATACCAGATGCATTCTGGAAAAATTTACAGAAATTGGTACGGAAGGGATGTCATTATCCAACTGATACCGGAGTAATTTGCATGCTTCTTCAAGGATATACCAATCCACGGCAAGAATAGCATCTCCCTTTTCTAAAACCGGAATGAAATATGCCGGTGACACAACGGTGCCATCCTTTTTTACCCAACGGACTAAGGCCTCCGCACTTACCATCCGGTTAGTGAGGGCATCGTATAGCGGTTGATAATAAGCTTGAAGCTCGTGGCTTCCCATGGCTTCTTCAATTTCGGCTAAAACTACATTGTCTTCCTGTGTGTAATTCATTGAAAGTGATTCCTTTTCTGGTACCAAGGTAACAAGTCATACATCAATATTGTAATTAGTTCCATTCTATTTTTCAATAGAATTATTCAAATTTATGAAAAAATTTTAGTAAAGTTTAGAAGAAATCGCAAGGGCAATGGGAGTGATTGCCGCATCTTTCTCTAAAAATGCATGGTCTTCCACAGACATACAATGATTTTTTTGATGAACAACGGCATTGTTCAATTTTTCAAAATGAGAGAGTAAATCCGTGTAGGAAGAATAGAAATCCAATACGCATCTTCCGTAGGTGGCATCTTCGTGTTCGCAGGTAGTGATTATCTGCATGCAAAGACGCAATTCCCCATTGATATCCGAGGCTTCCATAAGAATGTCGGGGCGCTTCTTATAAGCTTCTAAAAAACAGGTTTTGGCAGAGGAATAGTCCCTTTTTGCAAAAAAGGAAGCCAATTGTTGCTTTAGAAGTTTGGTTTCGTATTTTTCACCCAGCATTCCGACCATACATTCCTTGACATGCAGTTGGTGATATTGGATCCAGACGGTCTGTAAAAATTCGGATAAGAAACCAAATAGCCGTTTTTGATATCCGTTATATCCGGTAAAATCGGTCCTTTTTTCTACTTCAAAGAGAATGGAAAAGAGCCATTCCATATAGCGGTCATAATGGGATTTGGATGTAACCAAAATATTTCCAAAGTAGGTGTTAGGGCCATTAATAAGCCGTTGAAAGGTATCGTAGTACTCCGGGTATTTTTCCAGTATGACAGTTCCGGTTGTAAGTAAATCTTTGCTGTGATGGTTGGCGGCAAAGCCATCCTTATAGGAACCCGGGAGGGTAAGCAGCTTGGTGGTAATCATATCATACTCTGTAAGAAGAGAAAGTAATTCCGGCTCCGTATATAACGCTCCTTTTTCATTAATCAGATACCTGCGGTAATGACTGATTCCCACATAGTCCGATTCATGATGATTTTTCCAAATCCAATACATTCCGGTTAATTCACAATAGAATGGATTTTTTTCGGAAATATGGTCGCCTGTGTTATCTCCTAAGAAGCCAAGGTCTTCAGAATTTGCCCGTCCCACATGGAGAGGGCAGTAGAGTGGGTTAGGAGGCGGTGTGAATTGTTTGTGTGTAATGGTAAAAATGGTAATGGACATAAAGGCTCCTTAAAATAAACAAGCAGAGAAAGGAAAGCCCTTTCTCTGCCATATTAGTATCTACGCGTCCGCAAGGTTGTCAAAGTAACCCTGAATCAAAATAATAGGTGTTCCCTTGTCTCCGGAACCACTTGTCAAGTCACATAAAGAACCGATGAGGTCTGTAAGCTGTCTAGGTGTTGTACCCTGAGAAGCCATGTTACCAACTAAGTTATCACCCTTTGACTTGATGCTCTTTTCGATTGCTTCTTTTAACTCGGCACCGCTTAAATCCTTGAAGTCATTATCTGCAAGGTATTTTAACTTAAGTTCGTTTGGAGTACCCTTCAATCCGCTTGTGAAAGCCGGAGAAACCACCGGGTCAGCTAATTCCCAAATCTTGCCCTGTGGGTCCTTGAAAGCACCGTCTCCGTAAACCATTACTTCTACATGCTTGCCGGTTGCTTTGAGGATTTCTGCCTGAATATCTTCCACTAAGTCCTGGCAATCTCTAGGGAATAACTTAATCATATCTTCTGTAGACTTGTTAGAACCAAGTAAACCGTATTTTTCATTGCATCCGCCGCCGTTTACAGGAGCTGTGAGAATGTCGTCCATTCCGAGAACTGCCTTTGCACCGGCTGCCTTTAAGATACGTTTGGTTCTTGCTCTTGTGTGAATATCACAAGTAATAACGCTGTCTGTATAGTTTAAAATGGTCTTTGCCTGATTTGCAAATACGATTTCCACTTCACCGCCTGCTTCTGTGATAATGTCAGAGTAGTACTGAACATAATCAACACCTGTGAATTCATGTTTATTTTCTCCGAATAATTCGCGGTATTTTTCTAAAGTTAATACATCACTGTAAGGATTGATACCTGCATCGTCTAACTGATCGTATGTTAAGAGTGCATTACCAACTTCATCGCTTGGATAGCTCAACATTAATACAACCTTCTTGGCACCCATAGCAATACCCTTTAAGCAGATAGCAAAACGGTTACGGGATAAGATTGGGAAAATAACACCAATTGTACCACCGCCCAGCTTAGCTCTTACGTCGTCTGCAATGTCCTGAACAGATGCATAATTTCCCTGTGCTCTTGCTACGATGGATTCTGTTAACGCGATAACATCACGATCTCTTAAAGAGAATCCTTCGCTAGCAGCAGCTTCTAATACACTGGTCACTGCGATGTCTACTAAATTGTCGCCTTCACGGATGATAGGACAACGAATTCCTCTTGAAACTGTACCGACTCTTCTTTCCATTTTTTAATCCTTCTTTACTATAAGTATAGTGCATTTTGAAAGTAGGCGTGCGGTTCAACGCTTTACCTTGAAAAAATACATGAATATTATACATGGAACAGTACCATCATGCAAGAAAAAAAAGATACTTATTTTCAAGTATCTTTTATATCTTTTAAGTTCGCAGCCTCGTAATGAAGATGCAGGTTCTTGTTGTCACACAATTTATAAAATTTGTTGAAAATACGGGTAACAATCATGGAAATATTGTCCGTAGCCGCATTGGTAAGAATGACCAAAAACTGCTGATTGCTAAAACGGTTGCATACATCAACGGTGCGTAGAGAGGTACGGATAGCATCGTGCATTGCGGTCATGGCTTCTTCCAGTTTTTCCGGTGAAAATTCTCCCTTGGTTGAATTATATGGTTCTACGGTTATCATAATTAATTGCAGATTCTGCTGGTAACGGAGAGCCAGATTATTGATAAATTCATAAAGATGGGTAAATTCCCTAAAATCAACGCCAAGAGGTCCCGTATAGGCTCCCTGTCTGCGGATGGATTCCACCAAACGGCTCAAATCCACGGATGGCTGTTGGTTGGCAGAAGAAAATGCCTGATGATAGAAATAGTAATCATCCTTTCCGTTTTGCTTTATGTAGTAGAGGGCCTTGTCAGCATTTTGATAGACTTCGTTATAGTTGCTGTCAGGCGTGGAAAGACAAAGGCCGATGGAGAGAGAAGCAAAACCAAGAATCGGGTCAACTTCTCTTTTGTTACGGAAGGATTCCATAATGCAATTGATAATAAAATTGGCTTTTCCCTCATCCACATCGTTCATGAAAAAAAGGAACTCATCCCCGCCAATACGGGAAATGACGGCATCCTGGCCATGGGCTCTTAATACATCGGACACTACGCGGATGGCATGGTCTCCGGCAAGATGGCCGTAGGTATCATTAATTGGCTTAAGATTATCCAAATCAATGAATGCAAGACAACCGTTTTCCTGGCTCATGGCAGCTTTGATTTTACGCTCCCCGTCACGACGGTTAAGGAGCCCTGTTATATAGTCCGAATTATCATGTTGGGGTTCGGTATGTTTCCCTTTTATTAATGAGTGAAAAAATCCCATATGCTTCCTCATACTTGTGAAAAAACAAACAACGCAAAATAGAGCGAAAGTAACAATTAACTCTGATTATAACAGAAAAAAATTTTTTTACAAATGGTGTTGTGATATAATTTGTATAAAGTTTATATTATAGAAACAATTATGGAACAAAAATATTTCAGCAACCAAAGAATGGAGAACAAAATGAAGAGAAACCGTTACACATTTGGCTTGGGAACCATTGGGCGTGATATGGTGTACACATTAATCAGCATGTATTTAATGTTTTACCTTACAGACATCAAGGTCTTGGATGTGAATACTCTGTGGTGGGTAACTGCCATTATTCTGGGAGCCCGTATTTTTGATGCGTTTAATGACCCTGTCATGGGACTGATTGTAGACAATACCCATACCAAGTGGGGGCGGTTTAAGCCTTGGATTGTTACGGGAGCCTTGTTATCCGGTATATTAACAATTCTGCTGTTTGCGGAATTTAATCTGACCGGAGCTTCTTACATTCTGCTTTTTGGAATTATTTATGTGGGATGGGGAATTTGTTACACCATGAATGATATTTCCTATTGGTCCATGATGCCGGCACTGAGTCAGGATCAGAAGGAAAGGGAAAGAATCGGTTCTGTGGCCAGAATCTGTGCAAATATCGGTCTCTTCTTTGTGGTAGCGTTGGTAGTGCCAATTACAGAAGCTTTGGGAAAAGCAGCCGGAAGTATGCAGAAGGGATATTTGATTTTTGCATGTATTCTGGTGGGTATTCTATGGGTGTTCCAGTCAGTAACCGTAATCGGGGTAAAAGAACCTAAGGAAAGTTTGGAAAAGGAACGTTCACATACATCCTTAAAAGAATTGCTGGGTGTCATTTTCAAAAATGACCAATTACTGATTGCGGCTGTATCCATGGCACTGTTTATGATTGGATATACAACAACTACAAGCTTTGGTTTGTACTATTTTAAATATGTATACGGAGACGAGGGAATGTACTCTATTTTTGCTGTCATTTTGGGAGTATCACAGATAGCGGCATTATCTGTTTTCCCTGCTTTCAGTAAAAAGTTTCCGCGTAAAAAATTATATCAGGCAGCAACGGCTTTGGTAGTTGCCGGTTATTTGATTTTCTTCGTTGCACCAACAAATACCATGCTGTTTATTGGCATCGCCGGTGTCCTTTTGTTTGTGGGGCAGGCGTTCATTCAGCTTATGATGCTTATGTTTTTAACGGATAGTGTGGAGTATGGGGAGTGGAAAATGGGCAAACGTAACGATAGTATTACCCTGTCACTCCAGCCTTTTATTAATAAAATGGGAGGCGCCGTTGCCAGTGGTATTGTGGGAGCTGTGGTAATTATTTCAGGAATGCAGGAAGCCCGGTCGGCAGCAGATATGACTTCTCAGGGATTGCTGATTTTTAAAATGGCAATGATGATATTCCCGTTGCTTTGCATTTTAGTAGGTTTTCTGATATATCGTTCCAAATACATTTTGGATGAAGAGATGTATGCAAAAATAGTGGAGGAAATCAATGCAAGAAAGGAAAAATAAACTCACACCAAACAGTAAAATAAAGGATTTATATGCCAACCCGGTGGGACATGATACTCTCGTTAAGGTGCTTTTGCAATTGGGACTGCCAAAGGTTGTTCTTACCAATCCTGTGGTTGGGAATATGAAGGTTGCCACCCTTGCGGGCCTTGCTAAATCCAAGTTGGATGCCGGTTTTTTTGATACTTTGCTTACGCTTCTTAATATGGAAGAGGATGTGCCGGTTGTAAGTAAAGGTGAGATTACAAAGAAATGGTGGAAGGAAGCTGTTTTTTATCAGATTTATCCAAGAAGCTTTTGCGACAGCAACGGAGACGGAATCGGCGATTTGCGGGGAATTATCAGTAAGCTGGATTATCTGAAAGATTTAGGTGTGACAGCGCTTTGGCTTTCACCGATTTATGATTCTCCGAATGATGACAACGGATATGATATCCGTGATTATCGTAAGATTATGCAGGAATTTGGAACTATGGAGGATTTTGATGAACTTCTTAGAGAAGTTCATGCAAGAGGGATGCGCCTGATTATGGATTTGGTAATTAACCACACTTCCGATGAGCATGAGTGGTTCCAAAAGGCATTGCAGGAGCCGTCATCCAAATATAGAGACTACTATTATCTGCGTAAACATCCCAATAACTGGACTTCATTTTTCTCCGGTTCTGCATGGAACCATTATGAAGATTTGGGACTATATGGACTTCATTTATTTTCCAAAAAACAAATGGACTTAAATTGGGAAAATGAAGAGGTTCGGGATGAACTGATTGCGATGATTAACTGGTGGCTGGATAAGGGAGTGGACGGCTTTCGAATGGATGTCATCAATTACATTTCCAAGCAGGAAGGATTGCCGGATGGAAATACAACCATCGGTCAAATGATGGGCTACACGGGAATAGAGCATTACTTTTACGGCCCTAAATTACATCAATATTTACATGAGATTCATGAGAAAGCCTTTGCCCCGCATAAGGCATTTTCCGTTGGTGAGACGCCGGGTGTGGGAATGAAGATGGCACAACTCATTACCGGAGAGGAAAGAAAAGAACTGGATATGGTCTTTTCCTTTGACCATTTGGAGACGCCCGGACATGTCCGTTTTGATGATTACTGCTATGATTTAAATTATCTCCGTGACTATATGATTGATTGTATGGAAAATTACGGAAATAACTGCTGGATGTCATTATTCTATAATAATCATGACAATCCGCGTATGGTTAGCAAAATAAACCCGGATCCGCAATACAAAAAGGCTCTTGCCAAGTTGTTAGCGGTTATCCAGTTTACCTTAAAAGGAACACCGTTTGTATTCCAAGGAGATGAAATGGGCCTTGTTAATTACGATTTTTCTTCCATGGAACAGATTACAGACGTAGAGGCAAAAGGGTATTATAAAGAACTTTTGGCAAAAATGTCGGAGGAAGAAGCGTTTGGCCGGATTCTTGCGGGAACCAGAGAGCATGCCAGGATTCCTCTTCCTTGGAATGAACTGCCACCGGTATATCAGAATCTGACAAAACAAGAACCGGATGAAGAAATTATGTCTGTTTACAAACAGTTAATAGCCATGCGGAGGTTAGATAAAACGTTGGTATATGGAGATTTCAAGGTCCTTTCCAAGAAGAAAGACCGCTTTGTATATACACGCAGTACATCCTTTGGTGAATATCTTATGGATTGCAACCTTGGAAGGGACGTACAGAAGGCCTACCCTGTAACTGCTGACTATGATTGTATTTTGACAACGGGAACACAAAGGGATACAATGGATGCATACGAAGTACGTATATGGAAGAGAGGTTAATTATGGCAGGAATATTAATCGTAGACGATGCAATGTTTATGAGAGCATCTATTAAGAAAGTTTTGGTAGAGCACGGTTATACAGTATGCGGAGAAGCAGGGGATGGAAAAGAAGCCATTGCCAAATTTCAGGAATTGAAGCCGGACTTGGTATTCCTTGATATTACCATGCCGGAGATGAGCGGTATTGAAGCACTCCGCTGTATCAAGGAAATAGATCCTAAGGCAAAAACCATTATTTGTTCCGCTATGGGACAGCAACATTTGGTTGCCCAGGCTATCCAATACGGAGCCAGCGACTTTGTCGTAAAGCCGTTCCAGGATGACCGCCTTGTGGCAGCTGTGCAAAAAGTGCTCGGCTAGTCCCCAAGCGCAGGTCCCGGGTAGGATTGGAACTTTTTCGGGTAATGCCCGGAATATCTTAGTCTTTTCAAATTAAGCACCAACGCACCGGGAAATTGTCTGAGAGGGCCCCGCCACGGGTGAGCTTTCTTATTCGTTATCCAATTGCAGAACAACTAACGCGGGCACGCTTGTGAAATCGGGCGCCGCTCCAAGTAACTCGCGCCCGAAAGGAAAATTAAAAAGTTAAATGCACGTGTAACGCGCACTATTAAATTCAAAAAGCACGTCTCGACATGCTAGCATGTCAGAACGTGCTTTTTTGAATTGTTATGCTGCATAGCAGCATAATTTAACTTTTTAATTCTCCGGGGCGCTCAAACATCCCTTTCGCGGCTGATTTCACAAGCGTGCCCGCTAAGTTGTTTGCGCAATTGTCTAAAGTCATTCGAAAGTCCACCCGTGGCGGGGCCCTCGAGTTTATTTCCATTAGGTGCGTTGTTTGGTGCTTAATGAAAAGACTTTAGATATTCCTGCATTATCCGGCTTGTTCCAATCCTATCCGGGACCTGCGCTTGGGAGGACTAGCGGTAGCACTTTGCCAGCTTCTCGAAGGCGTCAAGAGAACGTTTTGCGCGTTCGGTTGGGACACAGTAAGAGATGCGGGCGTGGCCAGGACAACCAAAACCGGTTCCCGGTACGATGAGTAAGTTAAAGTCCTTTGCTTTTTCGCAGAAGGCAATGTCATCGGCTTCTAAGGTGCGTGGGAACATGTAGAAGGTTCCCTGTGGTTCCACTACATGGTAGCCCATGTCACGAAGGGCAGGTACCATGAGATTTTTATTGGTTTCGTATACGGCTACATCGGCGGTTACGTCTACACAGGCTGCACACACACGCTGGAATAAGCTTGGTGCGTTTACATAGCCAAGGGAACGGCCGGCACCGGCAACAGCGGCATATACAAGCTCAGAATCGGTTACGGCATCAGGAACCAATACATAGCCCATACGTTCTCCCGGAAGAGATAAGGATTTGGACCAGGAGTAGCATACGAGAGTATTGTTATAGTATTTTGGTAAAAATGGTACGGTCTGGCCGCTGAATACGATTTCGCGGTATGGTTCGTCAGCAAGTAAATAAATTGGCTGGCCGAACTTGTTAGAAGCTTCTTCTAAGATGGAAGCCAGTTTTTTAACGGTTTCTTCCGAATAAAGGGTTCCGGAAGGATTGTTTGGTGAATTTACGATAACGGCTTTGGTTTTTTCATTGATGGCAGCTTCAAAAGCGTCAAAATCAATCTGGAAGGCTTCGATGTCTGCAGGGATAATGTTGATTTTTGCACCGGCACCTTCAATGAATACACGGTATTCCGGGAAGAAAGGAGCAAAAACGATAACTTCATCGCCAGGATTGCAAAGGCCGTTTAAACAGCAGCATAAGGAAGCTGCTGCACCAACTGTCATATATAAATTTTCAGGACGGAAAGAAGTTGCAAAACGGGAGTTGAGATTGTCTGCAATCTGTTTGCGGACAATAGCGTCTCCCTGTGCACTGGTATAGCCGTGTAAGACAACAGGGTCCATTTCCTGAAGTAATTTAATTGCTGTTTCATTTACCAGCTCCGGAGCAGGAACGCTTGGATTACCGATAGAAAAGTCAAATACATTTTCTGCGCCTACTTCTGCAGCACGGATTTTGCCAAATTCGAAAAGCTCACGGATTACGGAACGCTGGGTTCCTAATGCTACCATTCTTTCATTTAACATAAGAATACCTTCTTTCTTTGTCGTGTTATTGTGATAAAGTGCAAGTGTTTTAACTAAGGCTCTGCTGTCAGCAGAGCCTTAACATTACATATTGGTACGGTAATTATTCTTTGTCATGGATTTCGCTGTGAAGCTCCTGAAGTGATTTTACCTCAGCGGCTTCATGGGACTTCACGTAGTGAATACCGTCAGCAGTTGCCTTTGCAGCAGCAATGGTTGTCATATATGGAACCTTTGCCTTGATAGCTGCTTTACGCAGGTAACTGTCATCACTTACGCTGTCTTTTCCTACAGGAGAATTGATGATTAACTGAATTTCTCCATTTGTAATCATATCAGAAACATTTGGGCGGCCTTCATAGAGCTTTTTCACACGCTCAGCCGGAATTCCTGCTTCTGTGATAATTCTGTGTGTATTGTTAGTGGCAACAATCTTAAAGCCATCTTCGTATAAGCTCTTAGCTACCTCAACAACACCGTCCTTATCCTTACGGTTAACAGAAATCAATACAGTACCTTCCAGCGGTAACTTGGACTGGGTTGCTTCCTGGGCTTTGTAGAAAGCTTCACCGTAGGAAGCGGATAAACCTAAAACTTCTCCGGTAGAACGCATTTCCGGTCCGAGGACAGGGTCAACTTCCTGGAACATGTTGAATGGGAATACAGCTTCCTTTACACCATAGTTTGGAATCACCTGTTCTTTTAATGCAGGAACCGGTGAAGGACGTCCTGTTAATTCGGAAGTAATAATATCGGTTGCAAGCGGTACCATACGGATATTACATACCTTGGATACCAACGGAACGGTACGGGACGCACGTGGGTTGGCTTCGAGTACATACACTTTTCCGTTTTCGATTGCATACTGCATGTTCATAAGTCCTTTGACATGCATTTCTTCAGCAATTTTTCTTGTATATTCTTTAATCGTAGTTACATTTTCTTCTGAAATGTGTACGGATGGAAGGATACATGCGGAGTCACCGGAGTGTACGCCGGCAAGCTCGATGTGTTCCATAACAGCAGGAACAAAGGCATGAGTACCATCACTGATAGCATCCGCTTCACATTCCAAAGCGTTGTTTAAGAAACGGTCAATTAAGATTGGACGGTCAGGTGTGACACCAACAGCGGCCTTCATATAACCAACCATGCTCTCATCATCATAAACTACTTCCATACCGCGTCCGCCAAGTACATAGGAAGGACGAACCATTGTCGGATAACCAATCTTATGGGCAATTTCAAGTGCTTCCTCAACAGTAGTAGCCATTCCTGATTCCGGCATCGGAATTTCTAATTTATCCATCATGGCACGGAATAAATCACGGTCTTCGGCAAGATCAATAACGCTTGGAGCAGTTCCTAAAATCTTCACTCCGTTTTTCTCGAGGTCAGCTGCCAAGTTAAGAGGAGTCTGTCCACCAAACTGGGCAATTACGCCGAGAGGTTTTTCTTTCTTATAAATGCTTAATACATCTTCTAAGGTTAATGGCTCAAAGTAGAGCTTGTCGGATGTATCGTAATCGGTGGAAACGGTTTCCGGATTACAGTTAACGATAATAGTCTCAAATCCTAACTTCTTAAGAGCCAATGAAGCATGTACACAACAGTAGTCGAATTCGATACCCTGTCCGATACGGTTTGGACCGCCGCCTAAAATCATAACCTTAGGCTTATCTTCGTTTACAGGATTCTTATCGGCTGCATTGTAAGTTGAGTAATAGTAAGCATTGTCTTTGGTACCGCTTACGTGAACACCTTCCCATGCTTCTTCCACACCAAGTGCGATACGCTTGTTGCGGATATCCTCCTCAGATACTTCTAAAATCTGAGAAAGGTATTTATCGGAGAAACCATTCTTCTTAGCAGAAGTAAGTGCTTCGTCAGAAGGTAAGCTTCCCTTAGAAGCAAGTAAGCTTTCTTCTTCTTCAACTAACTCACGCATCTGCTCAATAAAGTATTCTTTTACCTTTGTAATGTCATGAATCTCTTTTGTGGTAGCACCTTTACGGAGTGCTTCATACATAATGAAGTGACGTTCGCTGGATGCGGTACCGAGCATATTTAATAACTGCTCCTTAGAAAGAGAATCAAAGTTGCGGGCGTGACCTAAACCGTAACGGCCCGTTTCCAGAGAACGGATAGCCTTCTGGAATGCTTCTTTGTATGTTTTACCGATACTCATGACTTCACCAACGGCGCGCATCTGAGTACCTAATTTATCTTCTACACCTTTAAATTTTTCGAATGCCCAACGTGCAAACTTAATTACTACATAGTCGCCGTCCGGTACATATTTATCAAGAGTTCCGTATTTGCCGCAAGGAATATCCTTAAGTGTAAGTCCTGTTGCAAGAATTGCAGACACCAAAGCGATAGGGAATCCGGTTGCTTTAGACGCAAGTGCTGAAGAACGGGACGTACGAGGATTGATTTCAATAACAATGATTCTGTCAGAAACCGGGTCGTGGGCAAACTGTACGTTTGTTCCACCGATTACCTGAACGGAATCAACAATTTTGTATGCCTGTTCCTGAAGACGTTTCTGGCATTCTTCAGAAATGGTAAGCATCGGAGCCGAACAGAAAGAATCTCCGGTGTGTACGCCAAGTGGGTCAATGTTTTCGATGAAACATACGGTAATCATATTGCCGTCTTTATCGCGGACAACTTCCAATTCCAATTCTTCCCAACCTAAAATGGATTCTTCTACGAGAACCTGTCCCACTAAAGAAGCCTGAAGGCCACGGGCCATAACAGTTTTTAATTCTTCCTTATTATATACGAGGCCGCCACCGGCACCACCCATGGTATATGCAGGACGGAGAACTACCGGATAGCCAAGCTTATCGGCAATTTCAAGACCCTGTTCTACGGTATAGGCAACTTCGCTTCGTGCCATTTCGATACCAAGCTCGTCCATGGTCTTTTTAAATTCGATACGGTCTTCACCACGTTCGATGGCATCGACCTGTACACCGATAACCTTAACATTATATTTGTCTAAAACACCTGCCTGATGCAATTCGGAACAAAGGTTAAGACCGGACTGACCGCCTAAGTTAGGAAGTAATGCATCCGGACGTTCTTTTGCAATGATTTGCTCCAAACGTTCTACATTAAGAGGTTCAATGTAAGTGACATCTGCTGTTTCCGGGTCGGTCATAATGGTAGCCGGATTGGAGTTAACCAATACGATTTCGTAACCCAGGTTACGGAGTGCTTTACATGCCTGTGTACCTGAATAGTCAAATTCACAAGCCTGACCGATGATAATTGGACCGGAACCAATAATCAAAACTTTGTGTATATCTGTTCTTTTTGGCATAGGAATCTCCTCCTTTTTGTGCGCAAGCCCTAGTAACGCACCATATCTTATATAATTATATAGGAAATCTTAAAAATCACAAGGAGATTTTACGGTTTCTGCTTAAAAAAATATTCCCTTTTTTTGTGAATTTTTGGCAAAAATATACATAGAAAATTAGGAGAAAAAGCCATATCGTAAATTGTCTGACAAAATTGACAATAATCTGACAAAGTGCTACTATAATAGATAGACAAGTGCATTGCTTGAAGTAATAAAAGGACTGGGAGGGATTGACATGAAGGAAGTTTCAGAGATTAAGAAAAAGAAAGGACTTAAGTTACTCTCTAAGATGCTATTGGCAGTTACCATACCGTTAGTAGCACTTGTAGTATTTGCAGGTCTCGCATTGGAAGCTGTTGGATCTAAGACAGCAGCTGGATGTACCGAAACAGAATTACAGACGGCAGTATATGCTATAGAGCATGAGTTAGCGTTGCTGTCAGATGGTGACTTTAATGCAGCAGATGGTGTTCTGTATAAGGGAGAATATGATCTTTCTGCGGACACAGGATTCTTTGATGATTTTAAAAATAACACAGGTGTAGATATTACTCTTTTCTGGGGAAATGAGAGATTGGCGACTAGTGTAGTAGATACATCCGGTAACCGTGCAGTACATACTACCATTACAGATAAGCTTTATAATACCATTTGTGAGGATGGTACATATTTTTCTGATCAGGTAGTGGTCGTTGATCAGGATTATTATGGATATTATGAATTGTTTGGAGATTATGGCGATGGCAAAGAGGTTATTGTTTTTGCCGGAAAGAGTATTGATAAAGTAGCGGGTATTTATGAAGGAACACTTCGCAGCAATTTGATTTTCATGGGTGCCATAGCCCTTGCAATTTGTATATTTATCGGTTTGATGGTAGCTTTTATAGCAGGAGCCATTAAGAATTCTGTAGGAAGCCTTGATAAGGTGGCAAGCGGCAACTTAAGCGACACTATCAGTGGAAAATTATTAAAACGAAGCGATGAAGTGGGAAATATTGCAAGATCTATTTATACGCTTGTTCAGAATTTGAGTAATATTGTGAAAAATATAAATAACGGAACCCGTTCACTAAATGAATTTTCCGGTCATTTTAAAGAAAGATTTGGAGATGTAAATAATTCTATTAATAATATCAACATAGCAGTGGAAGAATTGGCAAACGGAGCTACGTCTCAGGCAGGTGAAACACAGACAGTTACGGAACAGATGGTTATTATGGGTAATTCAGTAACAGAAACTGCAGAAAACGTGGAACGTCTGATGCAGAATGCAGATGAGATGCGTGAACAGAATGCGGAAGTGAATGAGGCATTTCAGGAATTGCTTAAGATTAATGAAAATACAACCTCGTCCATGCAGAATGTGCAGGAACAGACCAATGTTACCAATGAGGCAGCATTGCAGATTCGTACAGCGATTGATATTATTTCTGACATTGCGGCACAGACCAATCTCTTATCTTTGAATGCTTCCATTGAAGCGGCAAGAGCAGGGGAACACGGTAAGGGCTTTGCTGTTGTTGCAGAAGAAGTTCGTAAGCTGGCAGACCAGTCACAGGAAGCAGTCGAAGAAATCGCAACAACGATTGAAAATCTTATCAATAATTCTAATATCAGTGTAGAGGTTATGAATGAAGTAATTCAGGCCATGGATAGCCAGAATCAGAAACTGGGCGAGACAAAGGCTGTATTTGGCAAGCTGGATAACAATATTAACGACGTTGTCGGTGCGGTAAATCTGATTCGAAATGAAACAGAGGCTATGGGGCAGGCTAAGGATAATGTTCTTTCCAGCTTAGAAAGTTTGGCAGCCATTTCAGAAGAAAATGCTGCAAGCACGGAAGAAACCGCAGCTACCATGGGAGAGGTTCAGCAAATTATTTTGGAATGTAATGAATCTTTACAAGAGTTGTATGATTTAGCAGAATTGTTAGATGAAAATGTAAGAGTATTTCAATTGAGTCAATTGGAACAGTAGATTATAAAATAGGCGGATTGTGATAGGATTCCCCTTAAGTAGACAAGGTAAAAATCTACTTAAGGGGATTTTTCTGTACTACTACTTCTTTTTTAGTTGGTCATAGTACTTATTGTACCATTTGGAAGCCTCATTCTTATACTGCAATGCTGTGTTCATAAGAGTTTCATATTGCATTCTTATATTTTCTATCACGGCTTCTTTTTGCTTGAGGATTTCTTGTAACTGTACCTGTTGCTTCTTTAGACGGGAAGTTTCTGTACGAGATAGTTCATTTTCGGATTTGACAAGAAGATATTCTTGTTCCGGTATAAAACAAAGAGGATAGAATTCTTCGTCAGAATTTAGGCAGTAATAGGTGACAGGATTCGTTTGAAAGGATAGGATAAGCTTATCCGTCAATGGAAGGAAATGAATAATGGGGAGTGTAGGAAAAGGGGGAATAGTGATAGGAATTTCTTTTTTTGCAAGTGGCAAATGTATATGAAGACGGAAGGTGTTGTCCAGAGGATTGGTGATAAAATACAGTAAAATGAGTTGTTCAAAAGCAGACAGAAGGAGCGGGGTATTATAGTCAGGCAGGTTTTCGGAAGGAAGGCGATATAGGATATCGGCACTCATAACATTCTTAAGAATCAAATCTCTGTGGAGATTCAGATAACAGAAATGAATGCAATTATTAAAAACGGTACTGGAAAAACCGGATGAATAATCATTGCAAAGAAGTACAGTTCTGGAAAGTTCCGTGCCACGCGTCCACCTTAGGTAAATGAAATTGTCATAATTATATATAAAGAGTTTCTGTCCGGAATTACCGGTATAAATTGTTTCCATAAACAGCCCTAAAATATGTTTTATTAATTATAGATATGGTAGCAGAAGAGGTTTTAGAACATATAATGTAGAAAGGGAAAAAGAAAGGAACTTTTTATGGCAAGATGTAAATGTAGAAATGCGGCAAGAGTTGTCAGTGAAGTTGTACAGAATATGTGTCAGACAAATAATTG
Source organism: Lachnospiraceae bacterium (assembly GCA_045531685.1). Lineage (GTDB taxonomy): Bacteria > Bacillota > Clostridia > Lachnospirales > Lachnospiraceae > RGIG8767. The sequence continues at coordinate 37,059 of JAZSEL010000025.1, forward strand.
TGGTATTACAACGGGATGTGGATGTCCATATACGGATGTATGTGTGAATCCTAGAATTGGTACACCGGATACGCTGGGATTGTTTGCACCGGTGATTTATGACGAAGTAGGAATTAATTTATGCACGACATTTGATCTCGGAGTTGATTTAACAACCGAATATCCTACGGTTACATGGGCGTCTGTACGGATTGTGGATATTGCGTTTACGTATGGAGATGAAAATGTAACAGTTGCGCCAATTACGGGAAGACCAAATTGCTATTTGGTATCTTTATCCAATCTGACGGTAACCTTTGCGGTGGATTTATTTGACGCTGCATGCAGATTGGTTACTACATTATACCCGACAGCTTTGTATTTGCCGTCGGATCCGACTGCACCTACTTTTGATGCGGATACCAATCCGTCCGTAGTGGAGTTGGAACTGTTTGCACCGTATGGCACAGTGATGGCAGTGGATGGAACGACAACTACATCGGCAATTAACGTGATTGGGTTTGCAACCACTAATAATTTTACAACTCAGGGGATTAATATGTATGCGATTCCGAAGCTGATTAATCTGGATACGGATGACAGCATGGTAACAGTGGGAATTACGCTGATTCTTCAATCGTTGTATTTTTCAGGGTATTGTGTAAGTACTTGCGGAAGAGTGGATATTCCAAAGGGAAATCTGTCAACAAGTGAAGGCAACGATTGTCTTGAATTTGTAGAAGGATGCCTGTTGGATTTGGCAATACAGCCATTGAATCTGGGAATATATGATACGGCGTCGGAAAGTGACTGTGGAAATGACGGATGCTGTGCGCAGACAGATGGTGTAAACGATATGGGGTTTATAAATGAAACATATAATGCTGATTGTATGTGTGAGTAAATTAGAGGAGGGGGTAGACCCCTCTTCTTTTTGGGGATTGAAGATTATTAAATTTATATGAAGCTATAGTGAAACAAGAAATTATGCGTTATAATACAAAGGAAAAATAAGCGTAAATAGGAGTTTTATGAAAATAGATATTAGAAAACATACTTCTTTGTTAGTTGGATTATTTATATTGTATTTGTGCATCCGTTATTGGGATACTGCGGTCAGCGTTTTTTCATTGGCAATCAGTGCGGCTACGCCTCTTATTATGGGAGCGGTAATTGCTTATATCTTGAATATATTGATGTCATTTTTTGAGCGGTTCTATTTTCCAAAGTCAAAATCCAAGGCAGTGATAGGAACAAGAAGAATGGTCTGTATGCTGCTTGCATTCTTAAGCTTGATTGGAATCGTGGCACTGATTATAGGAATTGTGGTTCCGGAATTGATTAATTGTATTAAGCATTTGTTTGCAGAAGTGCCGGCGGCAGTTATGAATTTGTTGGAATATCTGGAGAAGAATGACGCCTTGGCGCAATATGTGATTGTAGTTGAGGAATACTTGGTAGAGAATTTCAGCGGAATGGAAGACAAGCTGGTAAGTGGTGCCCAGTCCCTGCTCAGTGGAGTGGGAGGTATTATGGGTTCTGTTGCTTCCGCAGTGGGTTCGGTATTTTCCGGGATTGTTACACTTTTGGTAGCTATTATTTTCTCCATCTATATTTTGCTGGGAAAAGAAAAACTGGGTGCCCAGAGCAGAAGAATTATTTCTACTTATCTTCAGAAACAGAGCAAGAGAATCTTTTATGTTATTGATGTCTTAGATGACAGCTTCCACAATTTTATTGTGGGACAGTGTACGGAGGCAGTGGTACTGGGAGTACTTTGCATGGTGGGAATGTGGATATTCCGTTTCCCATATGCCATGATGATAGGGGTATTGATTGGCTTTACTGCGTTGATTCCGATTGCGGGGGCTTATATTGGTGCAGGCGTGGGAGCATTTATGATGCTGACCGAATCCCCGTTAACTTCCGTGTTATTTTTAATCTTTATTGTGGTATTACAGCAGCTGGAAGGCAATTTAATCTATCCGAGAGTGGTTGGCAGTTCCATTGGACTCCCGGGCATCTGGGTATTGGCGGCTATTACCGTAGGCGGCGGATTGATGGGAGTTGTAGGCATGCTTCTTGCCGTTCCGATTACAGCAGCAATTTATAAATTGGTTCAGACAGATGTAAGACGCCGTAATTATGTGGAAACGGTTAAGCATACGCAGGAGGAAAATAACCAAGAGACCAAAACAGAAAATGAGTAAGCAAGAAAACAGGTATGGCAATGCTGTACCTGTTTTTTGTATAAAAATTGGTACATGAGACATTTCCTATTGAATGTAGAAAAAAATGGAGTACAATGAGGGTGTTTTGAGATATATTATAAAATTTTTATAAACCAAGATACAGTCTGTCAGACGGCAGACACAGAGAAAAGAGGAGAAGAACATGGAAAAGATAAGGCCAATGTTGTTCACAACATTGAAAGATTATTCCAAGGAACAGTTCATGAAAGATGTGATTGCAGGTATTATTGTTGCAATTATTGCCCTTCCGCTGTCCATTGCCCTGGCACTGGCATCCGGTGTTGGTCCGGAGCAGGGTATTTATACGGCAATTGTAGCCGGATTTGTGATTTCCTTTTTAGGAGGCAGTGAGGTCCAGGTATCGGGACCGACGGCGGCATTTGCTACGATTGTAGCCGGAATTGTGGCAACCAACGGATTTGATGGTCTGGTAGTCGCAACAATCCTTGCAGGTATTATTTTGATTATTATGGGATTTTGTCATTTCGGGACATTGATTAAGTACATTCCATATACCATCACAACCGGATTTACCACAGGTATCGCGGTAACCATTGTTATCGGTCAGTTTAAAGATTTTTGTGGCGTGGCTTATCCGGAAGGAATGCCAACCATTGAAACCATGGAAAAACTGGAAGCCTTTATTGCCGGAATTTCCACATTTAATTTAGACGCATTTATCGTTGGTGCGGTATGTCTGGCTATTCTGATTGTTATGCCGAAATTTACGGAAAAAATTCCGCCATCATTGATTGCGGTTATTGTGGGTATTCTGATGGTGCAGTTTTTACCGCTGCAGGTAAATACTATCGGAGACCTTTATTCCATTAACAGTGGTATCCCGATGCCAAAGATTCCGACTATCAGCTTTGAAATGGTGCGTATCGTGTTACCGGATGCCTTTACCATTGCCGTGCTTGCAGCGATTGAATCCCTGCTTTCCTGCGTGGTTGCAGATGGTATGATTAACGGACATCATCGTTCCAATACAGAATTGGTTGCCCAGGGCGCCGGTAATATTGCTTCTGCATTATTTGGCGGTATTCCGGCAACAGGTGCAATTGCAAGAACCGCAGCCAATGTAAAGAACGGAGGACGTACTCCGATTGCCGGTATGGTTCATGCAGTTACATTATTATTGGTATTGGTAGTGTTAATGCCATATGCAGGTTTGATTCCTATGCCAACGATTGCGGCAATCCTTTTCATGGTTGCTTACAATATGAGCCACTACAAGAGCTTTATTAACGTAATCAAAACAGCACCAAAGAGCGATATTGCTGTACTTCTTATTACCTTTGTTCTTACGGTTGCATTTGATTTGGTTGTAGCCATTGAAATTGGTATGCTTCTTGCCTGTTTACTGTTTATGAAGCGTATGAGTGATGAAACTAGCGTTAAGAGCTGGAAGTATACAAGTATTTCGGAAGAAGAAGCAGACATTGCAAAGCAGGATAAGGAAGAAAAAGAGCAGTTAATGAAGATTTCCGAAAGTATCCGTGTATATGAAATGTCAGGACCATTATTCTTTGGGGCGGCAGACCGTATCGGAACCATTGTGGTAAAGGATATGACAAAATGCCTGATTCTCCGTATGAGAAGTGTGCCTGCTATTGATATTACCGCTATGAACGCTATGGAGACTTTGTATAAAAAATGTAAGAAAGACGGAATTACCTTGATTCTTTCCCATGTCAACGAACAGCCTCTGCGTGTTATGCAGAAATCCGGTTTTTACACTATGGTTGGAAAGGATAATTTCTGTAAAAATATCTATGCCGCTATCGAACGAGCAGAAAGTCTTGTGAAATAATTAGAAAATCTTAATTCTTAGTTTATTGTAATGTTTATCCAAAACCACTATACTTAATCGTATAGTGGTTTTGTTTTTGCTTACGTGGAAGATACCCGCCCCGTGAGCCTTAGGAACGTCAGCCACGGGGCGGGTATCTTCCGCGTAAGCCTTAGAAAAGTCAGCCACGGGGCGGATAAGAAATAGGAGCAGTATATGAAGCAGATGGTTGTGGGAATTTTGGCCCACGTAGATGCGGGAAAAACTACATTATCGGAAGGCCTTTTGTTTGAAAACGGAAGTATCCGCAAAACGGGAAGAGTGGATAATGGGGATGCGTTTCTGGATACCTTTGCATTGGAAAAGGAAAGAGGCATTACCATCTTTTCCAAGCAGGCGCTCTTACAAAAAGAAGATGCAGTAATTACCTTATTGGATACACCGGGGCATGTGGATTTTTCCGCAGAAATGGAGCGTACATTGTGGGTTCTGGATGCTGCCATATTGGTAATCAGCGCATCCGATGGAGTACAGGGACACACAAGAACCGTTTGGAAATTACTGCATAAGCATAATATACCGGTATTTGTTTTTGTAAATAAGATGGATCAGCCGGGAGCAGATAAAGACAAACTTCTTGCGGATATGAAAAAGCAGTTGAGCGACAACTGCGTGGATTTTACGGATATTACATCAGAGGACTGCATGGAGCAGATTGCGGTCAGTGATGAAACACTTTTAAATCATTTTTTGGAAGAAGGGACCTTATCCAAAGAGCAGGTGCTCCATGCGCTTGCGAGCCGTAAGGTATTTCCTTGTATGTTTGGTTCTGCCCTTAGAAACGAGGGAGTAAAAGAACTTCTGGATTTGTTGTATGAGTATGTCCCGGTTCCGGAGTATACAAGGGAGTTTGGCGCCAGAGTATTTAAAATTGCAAGGGATGAACAAGGAAACCGACTGACCTATTTAAAGGTAATGGGTGGAAGCCTTAAGGTGCGGGATGTACTGGTATCTTCTCCGGCAAAGGAAGATGCGTGGGAGGAAAAGGTAAATCAAATCCGAGTGTATTCGGGGGAAAAATACGAAGCGGTAAATGAAGCATTTCCGGGATGCGTCTGTGCGGTAACGGGTCTGACTAAGACATTGCCGGGAGAAGGAATCGGTGCGGAGGAAACCGATGAGATGCCGGTGCTGCAACCGGTACTGGTGTATCGGATTGCCCTTCCGGATGGTGTGGATGCGTTGTCCATGCTCCCTAAATTAAAGCAATTAGAGGAGGAAGACCCGCAGCTTCATATTATCTGGGAGGAACAGATAAAGGAATTAAAAGTACAGCTCATGGGAGAAGTCCAGCTGGAAATTTTAAAGGTCCGGATATGGGAACAGTTTGGAGTGAAGGTTTCTTTTGAAGAGGGGACCATTCTATATAAAGAGACCATTGCCAATACGGTAAAGGGAATGGGGCACTTTGAACCTCTTAGACATTACGCGGAGGTGCATTTGTTGTTAGAACCCGGAGAACCGGGGACGGGAATACAGGTGGCAGCAGACTGCAGTGAGGATTTGCTTGCCCGCAACTGGCAGCGTCTGATTATGACTCATGTAGAAGAAAGAGAGCATAAGGGAGTGTTGACCGGCTCTCCTCTTACCGATGTAAAGGTAACATTGATTGCGGGCCGGGCACATATAAAGCATACGGAGGGCGGAGACTTCAGACAGGCGACCTACCGTGCTGTCAGACAGGGATTAATGCAGGCGGAAAGTGTACTTTTGGAGCCTTGCTATGAATTTAGACTGGAAGTGCCTACAGCCATGGTAGGACGCGCGATGACAGATTTGGAGATGATGCATGGCGAGTTTTCCCTGACGGATGGCGGGGGGATTATGCCTGACGGAACGGAAAAGAATGCTGTCTTGACAGGTACGGTTCCGGTAAGCACCGTGAAGGGATACAGCGTTACGGTTACGTCCTACACGAAGGGGCTGGGACATTTTTCCTGCGTATGGAAGGGATATTATCCATGCCACAACACAGAAGAGGTAGTGGCGCGTATTGGGTACCGGCCGGAAGAGGATGTGTATCATACCGCAGATTCTGTTTTTTGCAGTCATGGTGCAGGAGAAGTTATACCATGGCATATGGTAAAAGAATATATGCATGTAAATGATGGGGATGGAAGTTATCAGCCAAAGTATGATACCCCTGTCTATTACGAGGGAATGAAACCGTTAACAGGGGATGCCAAAAAAGAAGGGCAGCAGGTTATGGGTACGGAAGAAATCGATGCCATCATTAACCGGACCCTGTATTCCAATCGGAAAGATGATTTTTCCCACAAACCGGGATATTTGAAACGGAAAAGTACACCAAAGGATTATGGCGTAAGCACGCTCTCAGGAGAGACACGTGTGTACTCACCAAAGCCAAAGGTGCCAAAGTACCTGTTGGTAGATGGCTATAATGTGATTTTTGCATGGCAGGAGTTGCGGGAACTGGCGGAGAAAAATATTGATGGGGCGAGAGGAAAGCTTCAGGATATTTTATGCAATTATCAGGCAATCCGTCAGACGGAAGTTATAGTCGTATTTGATGCATATCGTGTGGCAGGGCACGGAACCGAATTTTTGGATTATCAGAATATCCATGTGGTATACACTAAGGAAGCGGAGACAGCAGATTACTACATTGAACATTTTGCCCATGAAAACAGTAAAAAGTATGATATTACAGTGGTAACCAGTGACGGATTGGAGCAGGTAATTATCCGCGGCGCCGGCTGTGCCCTTATGTCGTCCAGAGAGTTTGAAGAAGAAGTGGCAAATGCTTCGGCAGTATTTGCTAAAGAGTATATCGATAATGCAAAGAATGATGGTGGCAAAACCTATCTTGGCGAATATATGTCAGCTATAGATTGCAAAAAAGGAATGGGAGAAATAGAATAGTATAGGATAGAATAGAAGATGGAATTAGTAGAATGTATCAAAATGTTGGGAACGGTTGAATTTTGGGAGGAATTGTTTCATTCCTTCCGCATATTGGGTCCTTTGGCTCCCATACTATTTACCATGGTGGAAGCCTTTGTGCCGGTGCTGCCGTTGATTGCCATTGTAACTTTAAATGTGGCGGCACACGGAGCCATACAGGGATTTCTGTATAGCTGGCTTGGTTCGGTTTTGGGGAGCGTATTATTTTTCCTGATTTGCAGAAAATTGTTTAAAGGACTTATTCTGCGGATGGCAGGAAAGCATCCCACGGTAATGAAGGCAAGGAATTGGGTAAACAAGGTAAATAAGAAAGCGCTGTTTTTTATTATTACCATGCCATTTACACCGTCCTGCTTTGTAAATTTTGCTATGGGAGTTTCCGATTTCGACGGTAGGACCTATATTAAAATCATGGCAGCTGCCAAAATTGTTATGTTGATGTTGCTGTCCGTATTTGGTCAGAGTGTGGTACAGGCGTTTGAAAGACCTGTATTTATAGCAGTTGCCCTTGTGTTAATTGTGGTTTTGTATGGGGTTTCCAAATATATCCGTAAAAAACATGATTTGGAATAGGTAATGGTAGAAAAACAAGGATAGATGAGAGGAATGCGTATGAAAAAGAAAAACTTAATTTTTGATGTGGGAAATGTATTATTGGAATACCGTTGGAATCAGATGCTTTTGGATTACGGTCTTACGAAAGAGGAAGCCGAAGTGGCAGGTCCTTTATTTTTTGACCATCCGAATTGGAAAGAATTGGATTTGGGAGTTCTATCGGTAGAAGAGGTGATTTGTTTGTATGAAAAATCCCTTCCCCAGTATGCGGGTCTCATCCGTTGGTTTTTATCCAATCTGGAACTGATGCCGATTCCGCGTAAGGATGTTTGGGAAAAGGTTCATGCCCTTAAGGAAAAGGGATATAAGATTTATCTGTTGTCCAATTATAATAAAGATTTCTTTGAAACACATACCAGGGGTGCGGACTTTTTGGATGATATTGACGGAAAAGTGGTTTCCTATGAGATTCATCAGATAAAGCCGGAGCCTGCAATTTATAAATATCTTCTTGAAAAATATGATTTGAATCCGGAGGAATGTGTATTTTTTGATGACCGGGCGGAAAACACCGAGGCGGCAGAAAAATTAGGGATACAGTCTTATACCATTACCTCTAAGGAATATTTGCTTGATGTATTGGACATGTTTTAGTATTTATAGTAGAATGTGATTGTTCCGGTTATGACTAAGGATGTGGGTACAAAAGGAGGAAAAAATAGATGAAGAAACCGGTTTTAGTGATACTGGCAGCAGGCATGGGAAGCCGTTACGGTGGATTAAAACAGATGGATCCTGTGGATGCGCAGGGACATAAAATTATTGATTTTTCTATTTACGATGCAAAGCAGGCAGGCTTTGAAACCGTAGTATTTATTATAAAAAAGGAAATGGAAGCCGACTTTAAGGAATGTGTGGGTGATCCAATCAGTAAGCATATGGAAGTGAAATATGTGTTCCAGGAGCTTACCAATGTGCCGGATTCCTTTACCATTCCGGAAGGAAGAGTAAAGCCATGGGGAACCACTCATGCCCTGTATTGCTGTAAGGATGTAATTGACGGACCGTTTATGGTAATCAATGCTGACGATTATTATGGTAAGAACGGATATAAGATTATGTATGAGTTTTTGACCACTCATGAGGATGATGAAAAGTGCCGTTATGCCATGGTGGGATATGAACTCGGTAAGACCTTGACCGACAAGGGTTCCGTTACCAGAGGAATCTGCGAAAGAGATGAGAATGGTTTCCTGACCGACATCGTAGAGCAGAAGATGATTGTTAAAACAGCAGATGGAGCTGCCTATTCCAAAGATGAAGGAAAAACGTTTATTCCGGTAGCAGTGGATACGCCTGTTTCCATGAATATGTGGGGCTTTTCGCAGAGTATTATGCCGGCATTTGGTAAGGCGCTTAACCGTTTCTTTACAGAAGAAGTGGCTAAGAATCCTATGAAGGCAGAATGTCTGATTCCTACAGAGGTGGATGTGTTATTAAAAGAGGATGTGGCAAGTGTTAAGGTGTTGACATCTTCGGATCAGTGGTTTGGGGTAACGTATAAAGAGGATAAGCCGTTTGTGGTAGAATCCATTAAGAAATTAAAGGACGCAGGAGAATATCCGGAGTACCTTTGGAAATAAAATAAGACCGGTCAGATAACGGGGAGAAGGAGAAAGAAAGATGGCAATTTTAGTAACAGGTGGTGCGGGATTTATCGGAAGCCACACCGTAGTAGAATTACAAAATGCAGGTTATGAAGTAGTGGTAATTGACAATCTGAGCAATTCCAGTGAAAAGAGTCTTGCAAGAGTAGAGGCAATTACAGGGAAAAAAGTTCCGTTTTACAAGGTGGATATTTTAGACAGAGCGGGATTGCATGAAGTATTTGAAAAAGAGAATATTGATTCCTGTATTCATTTTGCCGGCTTAAAGGCAGTTGGGGAATCGGTTCAAAAACCATGGGAATATTATGAGAATAATATTGCGGGAACATTAACTTTGGTGGATGTTATGAGACAGCATGGAGTGAAAAATATTATTTTCTCCTCCTCCGCTACAGTATACGGAGACCCGGCCCAGATTCCGATTACGGAGCAGTGCCCGAAAGGACAGTGCACCAATCCGTATGGTTGGACCAAATCCATGTTAGAACAGATTTTATCTGATATTCAGAAGGCGGATAATGAATGGAATGTAATCCTTCTTCGTTATTTCAATCCAATCGGTGCGCATAAGAGCGGAACCATAGGAGAAAATCCAAATGGAATCCCGAATAATCTCATGCCATACATTACACAGGTAGCAGTTGGAAAGCTTCCGCAGCTGGGTGTATTCGGTAATGATTACGATACTCCTGACGGAACCGGTGTAAGAGACTACATTCACGTAGTGGATTTGGCAATTGGTCATGTAAAGGCACTTAAGAAGATTGAAGAAAAGGCAGGACTTAAGGTTTACAATCTCGGAACCGGTCAGGGATACAGTGTGCTTGATATTGTAAAGAACTTTGAAGAAGCCACAGGCGTTGCGATTCCTTATGTAATTAAGGACCGTCGCCCGGGGGACATTGCAACCTGTTATGCTGATGCAGCACTTGCAAAAGAAGAACTTGGTTGGGAAGCACAGTACGGTATTAAAGAGATGTGTGAAGATTCTTGGAGATGGCAGAGCGGGAATCCAAACGGATATGATGAATAAACAAACAAACTCCCCGGAAAGAGGATTCCGGGGAGTTTTTCTATCCCTTGATGGGGAAAAGTACACGATAAAACTAGGCTACGTAGCGGAACATAAAGATAAAGTGACAAATGCTGCCCGCCATAACAAACAGATGAAAGACTTCATGGGCACCAAAATATGGATAACGTCCTCCGAAAAAATTAACTTTTAAGGCATAAATGACGCCACCCGCCGTATAGAAAATACCGCCGGCAAGGAGCCATAGAAAAGCAGCATGAGGAAGGTTGTTCCACAATGTGCCGAATACTCCCAGACAAACCCAGCCCATGGAAATATAGAGAAGGGAGGAAAACCACTTGGGGCAGGTAACCCAACAGGCCTTTAACAGAATGCCAAACAGGGCTATTCCCCATACCGTAGCCAAAAGGGTATAGCCGATACTGCTGTCCAAAGTAATCAGACAGATAGGAGTATAGGAGCCGGCTATGAGTACAAAAATCATCATATGGTCAATTTTGCGGAATATCTTAAGGGCTTTTTCCCCAAGATTTAAGGTATGATACATGGTACTGGCCGCATATTGTAAAACCATACTGCACATGAATATAGCCATGGCAAGAAAGCATAGGGGGCCGGATGCCACAGCTGCCTTTATAAGCAATGGCACGGATGCCAGTACTGCCATCATCATTCCGATAAAATGAGTTAATGCGCTTCCCGGATCTCTAACTGTAATCTGCATAATACACCTCACATAAAACTTGAAAACTTATCATGTAGTAACGAAAACCACATGAAGTATATATTGATATTATTACAATGTGTATGGTAGTGTCAATATTAAATTTAAGAAAGCTTAGGAATCTGTATGGAAAAGAAAATATCCCATACGGGGAGTTTGTTGGAAAAAAGAAAGCAGGCCGCATATTGCATGGGCCTGCAGGGGTTAATCTTCTTCAATTACCTGAAATTCCAGATAGTCAAACGGAATCTCTTCCATAAAGCAATCCTGTGTGAAACGCGTCTTGGCGTTGCGCTTGAAGTCAGCAATTGTGGAATCCAGCCAAATAGGAGTACTCAAATCAAATTCTCGGCATACTTCATCCAATGCATGGAATACTTTGTGTGTTCGGGTATCCTCGCTGTTATCTGTTATGACAATATCTTTTATCAGGCGGTTTTCTGCAAATTCCTTAGCCCAGATTCTCATTGGTATCACCTCGTTTGTAAGTATGGATTTTTTTGTGAAAAAATATACATGGAATTTCTGTTGGATAGTATACCATATTGTTATGACATTATAGCAGATATTATGAAAAAAGTGTAAAATTCACACAAAAGGAATAAAATATGCTATACTTAATTTATGCAAAATGTGGGGTTGGAAAGAGAAGAAACAGATATAGAAGGAGCAGTAATGGGGAACATAAATTATAATGAGACAGACCAGGTTACCAGTTGGACCGAAGTGATTCTGGTTTACAATGCAGCCCTGAAAGAGGTCGGGACCAAACTGGAGATTTTGAACGAAGAGTTTAAGCATGTTCATCGCTATAATCCAATTGAACATATTAAGTCAAGAATCAAGACATCCGAAAGTATTGTCAAAAAGCTGAAACGTCACGGCTACGAATCCACCATTGAAAATATGGTTCAGTATGTAAATGATATTGCCGGTGTCAGGGTTATTTGTTCATTTACATCCGATATCTATCGCATCGCGGAGATGATCAGTAATCAGAACGATATTAAGATTTTGTCCATTAAGGATTACATAAAGAATCCAAAAGAGAGTGGTTACAAAAGTTATCATATGTTAGTATCTGTCCCGATTTTTTTATCAGACCGTAAGGTAGATACTAAGGTAGAGATCCAGATCCGAACGGTAGCTATGGATTTCTGGGCAAGCTTGGAGCATAAGATCCGTTATAAGTTTGAACAGGAAGCACCGGAGCACATCCGTGAAGAATTGGTAGAATGTGCGAAGATGGTTTCCGATTTGGATGCCAGAATGCTGGCTCTGAATGAAGAAATTCAGGCATTGAGCCGTGAATAAACAAAAACAGATGCCTTTTTAAAGCATCCGTTCATTTATGGCTTGTGCAGTTCATGATTTCCTTATAAAATGAGGAGTGCCCAGACACCTCGCAGCGCCTGGGCTATTATGAAAAAATTTATCTAAAGTTCTGTTTCATTTGTTAATTAGACTATAACAGACAAATGTGAACAAACTATGAACAAAATGTAAACATATGTCATAATCAATAAAAAGCGAAGAAAAGATTGGGGTTTCTTGTGCAAAATGCACATAACACAAAAACACCGGAAAGACCGTAAATTCAAAGAAAATGCAGCCAATGAGAAAAATGGAGGAGTAGAATGGACACATTTATTGACAAACTTGCACAAAGATTTTCTGCACAGGATATGATCCGCGCGAATTTGGCAGCAGAAGCAAAGGAGACACGAAAGTTGAGAGAAAAAATGGAAAGCTACGAAAGTCTGTTGCAGGAGATGAGACAGATTAATCTTAAAAATATGGAATCTGCGGAGCGTGTTAACCGGATTCTGCAGGAAGGTACCTTCACGGATAAGGAATATCTTCAGGAGTTATTTACGAAGAAAGAAGAAACTCTTCAGGCAGAATTTGCCAAGACAGAAGAACTGTTATCTGCCGGCTTTTCCAAGATGGACGAGTCCCTTCACACGGAAAATGTAAAGGTATACCGTAATGTACAGGCAGCTATCCAGAACAGCATGGAGGAGCAGACCAAGCAGCTTCTTGCGGAACAGCAGAAGCAGATTGAAGAGCAGCATAAGCTGATAGAAGCACAAGGCAAAGCAAGTAAGAGAGGAAGAACCTTCCTTATTGTTATGAGCATCCTTACCTTCCTTGGTGTTTCTGCCGGAGTAGCCCTTCAGGTTATGGAGCTGTTAAACTTCAAATTTTTCTAAACAACTATGAAGTCTGCTCTCAGAATAGGGCAGACTTTTTATATGAATGGAGAACGAGTATGAGTAAAATTGATTTTAAACCGGGGAATATGCTATATCCCCTTCCGGCAGTATTGGTTAGCTGCAGCGACGGGAAAGGCAATGACAACCTTATCACGATAGCCTGGGCAGGAACTGTATGTACCAACCCGCCAATGGTATCCATCTCTGTGAGACCGGAACGCCATTCCTACCAAATGATTCGTGAAACCGGTGAGTTCATTATCAACTTAACCACCAAAGACTTAGTCTTTGCTACCGACTATTGCGGTGTTGTCAGTGGCCGTGACGTAGACAAATGGAGCAAATGCAACCTCACCAAAATTCCGGGAACGGAAGTAAATGCTCCATATATCAAAGAAAGCCCGGTCAGCATCGAATGTAAAGTCCGTTCAGTAGAAGAACTTGGTTCCCACCACATGTTCTTGGCCGATGTAGTTGCCGTCCATTGTGACGATGCCTACATGGACGAAAAGAACAGCTTCCACTTGGAAAAGGCAGAGCCTCTGGTCTACTCCCATGGCCAATATTTCGCAACCGGTGAGTACCTGGGCAAGTTCGGCTACAGCATCCAAAAAACCAAAGGACGCAAGGGGTAACCCCGCCCAAGACCCGTCCGCACCACAGGGGCAGGAAAAAACGCTTTGAATCATGCGTAGAACATCTTAGGTCTTTTCCTTACGCACCAACACACCGGGAAATTGTCTGAGAGGGCACCGCCACGGGTGGACTTTCTTATTCGGTTATCCAATTGCGGAACAACGAATGCGGGCGCGCCCATGAAATCGGGCGCCGCTTCAAGTAACTCGCGCCCGAAAGGAAAATTCGAAAAGTAAAATTATGCTGCAAAGCAGCATAACAATTCAAAAAAGCACGTTATGACATGTTAGCATGTCAAGGCGTGCTTTTTGAATTTAATAGTGCGCGTATACGCGCATTTTACTTTTCGAATTTCCCGGGGCGCTCAAACATCCTTTACGCGGCTGATTTCACGGGCGTGCCGCTAAGTTGTTCACACAATTGTCTAAAGTCATTCGAAAGTCCACCCGTGGCGGTGCCCTCGAGTTTATTTCCGTTAGGGGTGTTGCCCGGTGCGTAAGGAAAAGGCCTTAGCTGTTCTTGCATGATGAGATTGTTTTTTCCTGCCCCTGTGGTGCGGACGGGCCTTAGGGCGGGGTTAGTCCGTGACGTCCGTTTGGCTTTTTAGCATGCTGCCGCGAACGACTGCCGAGGTGCCATAGCGGTTGCGGATGGAGTCCAGGGCGGCGTCCAGTTTTTGGCTCTTTTCAGAGCGGATGGCAGAGGCGGTGGTTTCTGACATGTAGTCCATTAGGCTTAGCTGGACAGGCTCGTTTGTAGTGACAAGCTTGGAGGTTCGGATGCCCAGTAAACGTACCGGAGTGCCGTCCCATAGTTCGTTGAAGAGGCGGCAGGCGGTTTGATAAATGGTGTCTGAGGTATTGGTGGGTGCCATCAGAGTGGTCTGATGGGAGTTTTTTACAAAGGTATTGTACTTTACTTCCACACTGACCATGTATGCCATGGAGTCTGCCTGGCGCAGACGCTTGGCTATGGAGTCTGAGAGGGCAAGGAGAACCTCGTGTATATCGGTGAGATTATCGGCGTCTTTGGCAAGAGTGGTTGAATTGCCGACCCCTTTGGCATCCGGATGAACGGGTTCTACTCCGGAATCGTCGATTCCGTTGGCAAATTCCCATAACAGACGACCATGACTCTTTAGATGTAAAGAGATGATGGCAGGATCTGCGGTTGCCAATTCTCCGATGGTATTGATTTCTAATTTGCGGAGTTCTTCCACACTGGATTTACCGCACATATATAAGGAAGAAACGGGTAGTGGCCACATTTTCTCTTTGATTTGGGAACGGTATAGGGTGTGTACCAAGTCCGGCTTTTTGAAGTCGGAAGCCATTTTGGCTAAGACCTTGCAGTCGCTGATGCCCACGTTAACGGTAAAACCCATCTGCTGATGGATGGTGTCTTTGATAATGTGAGCAGCTTCCTCCGGGGAAGGATATTTATGGATGATTGACGTAAAGTCTAAGTAGCATTCGTCGATACTGACCTGTTCGATGTCGGGAGTGAGGGATTTTAGATAATCCATCATCATCCGGCTTTTTTCTTTATACATGTGGTGGTCAGGCGGTGCCATGGTAAGAGTCGGGCATTTCTCAAAGGCCTTTACTACGGGTTCACCGGTTTGTATGTGAAATGCCTTGGCGGGGATGGATTTTGCCAAAACAACACCATGTCGTTTTTCTTTGTCGCCACCAATAATGGAAGGAATGAGACGCAGGTCAACCGGATAGCCCTTGCTTAACATGTCGATGGCTGTCCAGCTTAAAAATGCAGAATTAACATCTATATGTAAAATAATGCGTTCCAGAGTACTCACATCCTTTCCCAAACAAGTTTTTACGAAAAAAGTTTTCTGACGAAACGGCAGATTATTTGTCTTTTTCTGAGTTCATGATACCGTAAAATACTAGGCTTTACAAGCATTCAAAATGCTGATAGAATTGACATGTTACGAAAATGTTACAAAGAAAAGTGAATGAATATGAAGTTAATTACGAAATACTACAAACGCTTGCGTGTGAGCTATATCCGCACGGCGTTGTTGGTTATTATCCTTAATATACTGTTTATCCCAAGCTATGTGAAGTATCAGCCGGATGGAGAAAACCTGTTCCGCATTGTTCTAAACGGAAAGGAAGTAGGAACCTGTGGCAGAGAGACAGATGTGGAGCAGCTTTTGTGGGATGCAAGACGTGCCGTGGCACAGGAATCGGAAGATATGGTATATGTAGAAACCACCCTCGAAGTAAAAGGGGAAGAGGTTTTGTTTGCACCCATAGATTCCGATGAATTTTTGCAAACAAGAATGGAAAACATTATTAAGGTATGTAAGCAGGATACTCTGAAACCGGGATATACCATTAAGATTAAAGATTATACCATTAATCTGGCAAGCAGTGATGAGGTAAAGCAGGTATTGCAGGCTGCTTTGGACCAATATGAGGAAAACCGCCGTTATACCGTGGACCTTGTCATGGACCAGACAAGAGAGCTGAATGCTCTTACTGCCATTGTTGTGGACAATGCAGAAAAGAAAGAAGAAAAAACTGAGCCGTTTCCGGATTCGGGATTTGAAGCCCATGTAGAAGAAGCACTGGCTACTGTTGTGGCGGATGATGGTAAGATTGATTTTTCCGATATTGAATATGGACTTACGCACCTTTCCTACGGGGATGAAATCGAAGTAATTGAGACCTATCTGATGGAAAGTGAGATTACAGGAGTAGAGGAGGCAATTACCCAGATTACTTCCGTAGAAGAGAAAAATGCCATTTACGAAGTGCAGGCAGGGGATACTCTTTCCCAGATTGCAGAAACCGTAAATATTGACATGGATAAGATTATTTCATTAAATGATGAGATTGAAAATGAATTATCCACCATCCGTATCGGTCAGGAAATCATTATTACACAGCCGGAGCCGCCACTTTCCGTGGAGCGCCAGGAACAATTATATTACGAAGAAGAATATGACGAAGAAATTATTTATGTAGATAACGATGAGTGGTATACCACCCAGGAGAAAACCTTGCAACAACCATCTGCAGGCTTTAGAAAAGTGGCCGCTTTGGTATCTTTCAGAAATGATAAAGAAGTTTCCAGAGAGATATTAAAGGAAGAGATTGTGATGCAGGCAGTTCCGAAAATCGTAGAACGTGGAACCAAGATACCGCCAAGTTATATTAAACCTATTTCCGGTGGACGTATGTCTTCCAGCTTCGGCAGACGTAAAGCGCCTACTAAGGGAGCTTCTACGTACCATCAGGGTATTGACTGGGCAGTGCCGAGAGGAACAGCCGTATATGCATCCAGTGGTGGAACGGTTACCAAAGCCGGTTGGGGCAGCGGATACGGATACGTGGTATATATCCGGCATCCGGATGGTTGGGAGACCAGATATGCTCACTTGAATAAGGTTCTTGTATCTGCCGGTCAATCGGTAAAACAGGGACAGAAGATTGCATTGAGCGGTAATACAGGACGAAGCACAGGACCGCACCTTCACTTTGAATTACGACATAATGGTAGTGCTGTCAATCCGTTGAAATATTTGCAATAGACCTAAAGTACCACAGCACAAATGTTCGCGTGTTTACAAAATGCGAGAATGTGGTATACTTATAAGGGTAAGTTTTGTAAATTCGACTTTTTTGATATAGATATAGTGGTACGAGATTTTTGAGCAACAAGATTTGGTACTGCTACAATGGAGTAAAAATGGAACAGTACGTGATTAAAGGTGGTAATCCGTTAGTTGGCGAAGTGGAGATTGGTGGTGCCAAAAATGCAGCACTTGCTATTCTTGCGGCAGCTGTTATGACGGATGACACGGTATTAATTGAGAATATGCCTGATGTCCGTGACACGAATGTTATGCTTCAGGCGATGGAAAGCATTGGTGTTCTGGTGGAGCGTGTTGACCGCCATACTGTAAAAATCAATGCTCGCAATGTTAACGGACATATCATTGAGGACGATTACATTAAGAAAATCAGAGCTTCTTATTACTTAATCGGAGCTTTGCTTGGTAAGTACAGAAAGGCAGAGGTATCTTTGCCGGGTGGATGTAATATCGGAAGCCGCCCAATTGACCAGCATTTAAAGGGATTCAGAGCCCTGGGTGCAAAGGTGGATATTGCTCACGGTATGATTATTGCAAAAGCAGATCATCTTAAGGGCAACCATATTTATCTTGACGTAGTATCCGTTGGAGCTACCATCAATGTTATGCTGGCATCCATTATGGCGGATGGCGTAACCATCATTGAAAATGCAGCAAAAGAACCTCATGTTGTTGATGTGGCGAACTTCCTTAACAGCATGGGTGCCAATATTAAAGGCGCCGGCACGGATGTAATCCGTGTGCGTGGTGTGGAGAAGCTTCACGGAACCGAATATGCCATTATTCCGGATCAGATTGAAGCAGGTACATTCATGTTTGCAGCAGCCATTACCAAAGGTGATGTTACTGTTAAAAATGTAATTCCAAAACATTTGGAGTCTATCAGTGCCAAATTATTGGAAATCGGATGTGAAGTAGAAGAATCCGACGATGCTGTCCGTGTAGTAGCAGCCAAGCCACTGACACATACACATGTAAAAACACTTCCATATCCTGGTTTTCCTACTGATATGCAACCGCAGATTGCGGTTACCTTAGCACTTTCTAACGGTACCAGTATCGTAACGGAAAGTATCTTTGAAAACCGTTTCAAATACGTGGATGAGTTAACACGTATGGGAGCCAACATCAAAGTAGAAGGCAATACAGCCATTATCGACGGTGTTTCCCGTTACACAGGAGCAAGCATTACAGCCCCTGACTTAAGAGCCGGAGCTGCTCTTGTCCTTGCAGGACTCGCAGCCGAAGGCTACACCACAGTGGACGATATCCGCTACATCGAACGTGGCTACGAAGATTTCGAGGGCAAACTTAAGAGCCTTGGTGCCATGATTGAAAAAGTGGATTCTGCCCGCGAATTACAAAAATTCAAATTACGTATAGGTTAACAACAAACGCTCCCCGGCAATACCGGGGAGCGTTTTCTATGTCCACCACCTTCAACCCGCTTTCTTCCGCCACCATCCCAGCCGCCCGGGCTTATAGAGGGAGCGGAAAAAAGCTTTTTGAACAATGCCTAGAACATCTGCATCTTTTTACATTACGCACCAACACACCGGGAAATTGTCTGAGAGGGTACCGCACCGGGGCAGACTTTCTCATTTCATTATACAATTGCGGAACAACTAGCGCGGACCCGATTTCCAAATCGGGCGCCGCTCCAAGTAACTCGCGCCTATAAGGATAATAAAAAAGGAAAACGCGCGTGAAGCGCGCAATAGTAAATGCAATAAAGAAACCAAGGCATAAACCGCCACTTAAAC
>JAZSEL010000071.1:0-17057 GCA_045531685.1 Lachnospiraceae bacterium
AACGGATATTCTCCGTGGAGAATGGGGCTTTAAGGGACTGGTAACAACTGACTGGTGGACTTATGCACAGCAATATAAGGAAATCAAAGCTCAAAATGATATCAAGATGGGCTGTGGCTATCCGGAACACATCTTAGAAGCCCTCAACGCGGGGGTTCTTACCAGAGCGGAGATGGATATTTGTGCGAAACGGATTTTGGAAGTAATTTTGAAAATTGATTAATACATAAGTTCCTATTGCAAAACATATAAAACAGAGCAGAGTACTTACCGGCACTCTGCTCTTTGTTATGTATCACTTACTTACATTCCAATCTGTTTGTCATGTTCTAAAATATGATTAATCAGCCAATTGGTAAGGTATGTAAGAATCTCATCCAACATTTCTTCTGTATTTTCATCCAGATGATCCAAATCCATATTATTTATCTTCTCACGGAACTGATCATGCTGTACCTTCTGAATAAACATATACTTGTAATTAATACTCTCCATATATGCTTCTTCATGTTCAAAGTGCTGTAATGCGTAATCCTTTAATTCTCCAAGGATATGGCACACCTGATCATATTTATCTACCAAAAATTCTTCTTTACTTAACAAATACGCTTCATCAGCAATTTCAAATAAGCGTCTGTGTTCTGCATCTACCGATTCGATTCCTGTTACATATTCATCTTTAAATTCATACATAATGGCCATTCCTTTCTTTTTTTGGTTGGTATTACGGAATACTTATAGAAAAATTGTAGCAAAGACCCTAAGGGCTGTCAATGTCCCTGCCTAGTAGTCCCCACGCACCGCCCAACGCATTTTTGTACTCTTGGCGCGGCTGTTTCTGATACACTCCTCTCTCGACGGACGAATGACATCTTTATTAATTTCGCTATATATGCCTTCTTCATAAAGCTGTTTAAAAGAGCGCTTTACTAAGCGGTCCTCTCCGGAATGGAAGGTTAAAATTGCCACTCTCCCATTTGGTTTAAGAACTTCCGGAAGTTTTTCCAAAAAAGTATATAATACTTCAAATTCACTGTTTACATCAATTCGCAATGCCTGAAATGTTCTGGCACAGGATTTCTTAACCGCTTCTTCTCTCTCTGCTTTTGGAACATACACAAGTGCCTGCTCAATCACTTCTTTCATCTGGGTTGTTGTCTCAATGACCTTCCCATTGCGGAACCACTTCGTCACCGTTGCCGCAATCTCTTCCGCATACGGTTCATCCGCATTTTCTATAAGCATTCCTTCCAGTTCTTCTTGGGTAACTTCCTTAAGACGCTGTGCCGCACTTGTTCCCTTTTGAGGATTCATACGCAAATCCAAAGGTCCTTCTACTTTATAGGAAAATCCTCTGTCCGGGTTATCTATCTGCATACTGGAAACACCCAAATCTGCTAAAATAAAGTCAAATTTATTACCGGTGTCCTTTACCACCTGATCGATATCCGCAAAATTCTGCAAACGGACTGTAAGGATATCCTCTCCAAAGCCCTGAGCAGCCAGACGCTCTTTCGTCTTTGCCGATTCAATAGGGTCTACATCAAGACCATAAATATGCCCCTGTCCCTGTAAGCATTGCAGCATGGCCTTTGTATGTCCGCCATAACCAAGCGTTGCATCCAGACCGGTTTGTCCAGGCTTAATCTGCAAGAAATCAATAATCTCATTTACCATAATGGAAATGTGCATTCCTGCCGGTGTGCCACCCTTTTGAATCACCCTTTCTATGGTATCTGCATATTTTTCCGGATTATGTTCTTTGTATTTTTCCTTGTAACTCTTCGGGTGTGTCCCCGAGTAACGTACACGGCGTTTATGCTGTTTTTCCTGATTTTCCATGCATACCCTCCACGCAATAGAATGAAACGACAGAAAGCCGGCTTCGCGAGCTTCCTTTCTTCATAAATTATATAAAGCATAACTGATTATGCAAAGATAATCAATTATGCTTTCTTTTTTCCAACAATCTGATACATTTTATCATCCGAAATCTTTACTACGATTTCCATTTGTGAAGGGAATAATTTTTCCAACTCTTCTATATCAATTAATCCCAGGGATACATCCTTTGCTTTCCCTGCATGACATTGGTTAATCCGTTCACGGCTCATGCCATGAGCAATGGTTAATCTTCCTTCATTTCTCAACATTCCAACCAATCTGTCAATTAACAACTGAGGTTCTCCAAAATGTGGAAACGCATTATATACCACAATGCTGTCAAACGCATCGGAAAATTCAGCTGTCTCAATGTCTCCGCAAATAATTTCTACATTCTCTTGTGTAAATTTGTTTTTTGCAATTTTTATCATTTCCGTGGAAATATCAATGGCGGTCACAGACTCCACATTACGTTCCAGATAATCCGGAATCAAAACCCCCGTACCACATGCAACATCTAATACACGTTTCCCTTCTGTCACCTGTGCATTGTCTAATATCTGACAAATTACATCGTCATATCGGATCATCTGCTCATCCCAGCACGATGCCTGTGCATTAAAAAAATCTATAACATCTTTTTTATTCAAAGTACTTCTCTCCTGACTTTCAAAAGCCGGGAGCCTGCGCCATGGCAGACTCCCGATTTTGCTGCTCTATTATGTAGTGCTTACTGAATTTCTGCTCTTGCTGCACAATCTTTATAGTATTTGAAATCAGTAAATACTTCTCCTGTATAAGGATTTGTTTTTGTCTTTACAGACTTCCAAATGATGTATCCTAATGCTATTGCGTTGGTAATTAATGCAAGGGCAGATACTACTGTCATTGCTGTCGGATTTGCATTCACTGCGTTTCCTGCTGCAATACCGTTCATAGTTCCGTCCGCATACTGTGTTGTAATCGTTGCCCAAGGGAACACCTTAGTTCCGTCGTTAAATGTTTCCTGGAACAATGGAAATACCTGTGCAAACATACACCAGATACATAATGTGTTGGCACGGTTCATAATCCAGCCACCCTTATTCCATAATAATGCGGCAATTGTTGGTGCAAGTAATAATGCAACACCGCAGAACCAGGAATGAGTTGGAAGACAGTTGTATGTATATGCAAAATTCCAGATATCATATATCACAATATATACCCAAATCATATCCGGCCAAATCATATCCTTCTTATCCTTAGAAGCGTATACAGCCCACCAGCCTGTCATACAGAAGATATTCAAGATACCGGCAACACCATTGAATACATTGTGCCATCCACCGTAAAGCCATACACCTTCAGATGAAAGCCACCAGCTGTTCCATCCGTTAATGGCAGATTCAAAGTCGCTGGCAACAGCAATCAAAATATTAATTGCAACAATAGCGAACGGATATGCCTTGAACCAATGCGCTTTTCCGATTCCCCAGCCATATTTAATCATCATAAATCCGATACAACCGGCTAAGGAAGCATATAACTTCGCATAATGGAACCAACCATTCATATATAGATATGTCTGGTTATTCAGCGCCCACTCTGCTCCTGTTGCCGCACCCACGGCAACCGCGATAAAGTAAATCGTTAATACCGCCGGAACTACACCAAACATGAACAAACCGCCCATTTTGGTTCTTCTTGAAAATTCATTTAATAAAATAAGTGCTGTTAATACTAAAATCATTGCGAGCCACTGGCTTACTGCCTGCTCTCCATAAACATGAAATAACATGTTACCCCTCCTAAATTAATTTTCTTAATCTTTTATGTTACTTTTCTTATTTCTTATTTTTCTTTTTGAATTTGAGCTTAATTGCCTGTTTTGCACCATTACCAAGTACATATTTTAATTTGTCTTCACTTACAATCATAGTACTGCATTCCGGTAACTCTCTATGTAAATGAATGGCATCAAATTCACACTTGGTGGTACAGATACCACAACCGATACACTTGTTGGTATCTACTACTGACGCTCCACAACCTAAGCAACGCGCTGTTTCTGCTTTCACCTGTTCCTCTGTAAACGGAAGCTTGCTGTCACGGAATGACTTCTTATGGTCAATAGAAGTATCTCTTGGCGGAATCTGACGGCTGGAGTTGTCGTAATTTTCCACCAAAATGTTATCCTTATCCAATGAGATAAAGTCACGTCTGTTACGTCCGATGGTTAAGCTGGAATGCGGACGTACGAATCTGTGAATGGAAATAGCTCCTTCTTTACCTGCCGCAATGGCATCAATGGCAAACTTAGGTCCTGTGTATACATCACCACCAACAAAGATATCCGGCTCTGCAGTCTGGTAAGTAAGTGCGTCGGCAACCGCTCCGTTACCTCTGCCTAATTCTACCTTAGAACCATCTAATAAATTGCCCCACTGAATACTCTGTCCGATACTTAAGAATACATTTTCACACGGAACGGTAATCGTATCATTTTCATCGTACTGAGGATTGAAACGACCGTCTGCATCCGTTACCGATACGCATTTCTTAAATACAACTCCTGTCACCTTACCGTTTTCTGTAAGGATTTCCTTTGGTCCCCATCCGCAGTTAATGGTTACATTTTCTTCTTCTGCTTCTTCGATTTCTTCTAAGGAAGCCGGCATAGTCTCACGGCTCTCTAAGCAGTACATGGATACTTCACTTGCACCGCAACGTCCGCTTACTCTTGCTGCGTCGATTGCTACATTACCGCCACCGATTACAACGCTCTTGCCTTCAATCTTATAATTTTCATCTTTAGCAACGGTTCCAAGAAGCTCTACTGCAGTCATAACGCCCTGTGCATCTTCGCCTGCAATACCCGGCAAACGTCCTCCCTGACATCCGATGGCAATGTAGAATGCTTTGTAACCCTGTGCACGAAGTTCGTCTAGTGTTATATCTTTACCAACTTCCACACCGGTCTTAATCTCAACGCCCATTGCTTTGATCACGTCGATTTCAGCCTGAACTACGTCCTTTTCCAATTTGAAAGAAGGAATGCCGTACACAAGCATACCGCCTGCTTTTTCATTCTTCTCAAAAACAGTTGGTGAATATCCTTTTTCTGCCAAATAGAAAGCACAGGATAAACCGGCAGGACCACCACCGATAATTGCAATTTTTTCCGGGAAGGAGCCTTCTAAGGAAGGAACCACCTTCTTCGGTATGTATCTTGTCTCTGCATTTAAATCCTGCTGGGCGATAAATTTCTTAACTTCATCGATGGCAATTGCTTCGTCAATGGTTCCTCTTGTACAAGCATCTTCGCAACGGCGGTTACAAATTCGTCCACAGATAGCCGGAAGCGGATTGTCTTTCTTAATAAGGGCAAGTGCCTCCTGATAACGTCCCTGGGCTGCCATCTTAAGATAGCCCTGAACTGCAATGTGTGCAGGACAAGCTGTCTTACATGGGGCGGTTCCCGTATCGTAGCAGTTGATACGGTTGTTATCACGATAATCTTCATCCCACATATGCGGGCCCCATTTTTCTTCCGACGGAAGTACATGTTTTGGATATTCTACTTCTTTACCGTCCTTGGTACAGAGCTTCTGTCCTAATTTAACCGCACCTGCCGGGCAAGCTTCTACACACTTACCGCAGGCAACACAATCCTTCTTGGATACCTTTGCCACATACGCGGAACGGGATAAGTTAGGTGTATTGAATAACTGGGATGTTCTGAGTGCATAACACACATTTACATTACAGTTACAAATCGCAAAAATCTTGTTTTCACCATCAATATTGGTAATCTGGTGTACAAATCCGTTTTCTTCTGCTTTACGAAGAATCTCCAACACTTCTTCTCTGGTAATATAGCGTCCGCCCTTACCGGTCTCTACCACATAGTCTGCCATATCACCCACTGCGATACACCAGCCTTCCGGATCGTCCGCACAACCTTCATCAAAGGTAACTCGGGAACGGCGGCAGGAGCATGGGCTCGCTGCGTATTTTCCTTCATATTTATCTAACCAATGAGAAATATGTTCCACTGAAACAGAATTATTCTCAAGTTCAATTGCTTTCTCAACCGGAATAACATGCATTCCGATTCCCGCACCTCCCGGTGGCACCATAGGGGTTACCTTTTCCAACGGAAGACGGCTCATTCGTTCAAAGAAACGTCCCATCTCCGGATATTTTTCCAATACAACTGCATTCATATTGGTAAATTCCGCACTTCCCGGTACGAACATCGGAAGTACATACTGCTTTTCATGCTGTGGATTTTCCCAGTTGTACTCTACCAGACCGGAAAAAGACATCTCTTCAAGAAGCTTCTCTACCTTATCTTTTTCCATGCCGGTTAACTTTACCATGTCTGCTAAAGTTCTCGGCGTACGAACCCCCATTTTAAGAGCAACTTCCGCCTGCTCATCCGTACACAATAACGAAAGTCCCCAATATTCCGGATCGTATTTGGTGAGTTTCTGAAATCCCAATTTTACAGGAATACGGTTCGTAATTAACTTACCCAATTCAAGAATAATCGGTCTTTCCTGCTCATTTTCAATAAAATCCGGTACAAAACCTGCCATTTTATCCGCCATACACTACCTCTCCCTTCTTATTCCTTCCATGCTCTTACTTGTTCCAACAACCAATTATTCCATTCCTCCATACCCTCACCGGTTCTTGCACAAATCGGAATGACTTTGGTATTTGGATTACGCATGGCAATGTACTCTTTACATTTTTCCATATCAAAATCAAAATACGGTAACACATCAATTTTATTTATTAAAACCACATCGCAGATAGAAAACATAAGCGGATACTTAAGAGGCTTATCATGTCCCTCCGGCACACTTAGAATCATTGCATTCTTAACTGCACCTGTATCAAATTCTGCCGGGCATACCAGATTGCCTACATTTTCAAGAATGGCCAAATCTACATCCTCTGCTTCCAATCCGCGAAGTCCCTGTCTTGTCATGTCTGCATCCAAGTGGCACATTCCACCGGTATGTAACTGAATTGCTTTAACCCCAAGTTCAGAAATCGTCTTAGCATCCACATCGGAATCAATATCTGCTTCCATAACCCCGATCCGAATCTTGTCCTTCAAACCTTCAATGGTTCTGGTAAGCGTTGTTGTCTTTCCTGAACCCGGTGAAGACATCAGGTTTAATAAGAAGATTCCTTTTTCTTTTAATTCTTCTCTGAGTCTGTCCGCATCCGCATCATTGTCCGCAAAAATGCTCTGCTTTATCTCTAAAATCTTATACTCCGGCATCCCGTTTCCTCCTTAATGCCATAATTTCTCAATATAAGACTATTGTACTAATATTGCAGGAAACTATCAATACCCCTTTCAGTTTCCATGTCGTTTTTTAGCATTATTTTTCCCGCAAATACAGACTTTTTTCTCTTGCAGCAGTATAATAATTTTATAGAATCTATTACATAACACAGAAAAGGAGAAGGCGTTATCGGCTCATGCCTGATTATTTGGATTGTGAGAAAATTGAAAAAATAGAAGAACGCAGAAAAAGGTCCGGATTTCCGGACCTTTTTCTTGGTATTGACAAAATAGCAATCTCTAATTACTATCTGTTGTAATATAAATAATAGATTTATTTACATTAAAAGGGGAAAAAATAATGAACAAAATTTTAGTATCAGGACTTATTAACACAGAAACGACCGTAAAGGTAAAACAATTTCCAATAGAATATTTTCCGATTGATTATCCTTTCTTTGGGGTAAATACAAGAGTCTCCGGTGTTGCCTATAACATTGTAAAAGCCCTTACAACCTTGGGCGATGAAGTGGTATTTACTACCATGACCGGGAATGATTTTAGCAGTGAATATATTCAACATAGCATTATGGAAGTGGGCGTTTCTACGGAACATATTAAAAAGGTTCTTAAAGCTACACCTAGTTCTGTGGTGTTGTACGATGAAACAGGACGCCGTCAGATTTACTGCGATTTAAAGGACATACAGGAAACTTCCTATGAATTTACAAAAGACTTATATGATGATTGCGATATTGTTGTCGCTTGTAATATCAATTTTAATCGTGGACTTTTAAAGGAGGCAAAAGAAGCCGGAAAAATCGTTGCTACGGATGTGCATGTGCTAAGCGACATCAATGACGAATATAATCAGGACTTTATGAAAAATGCCAATATCTTATTCTTAAGTGATGAATGCATTGAAGGTGACCACAAAGATTTCCTTTTATCTATTGAGAAGAAATTCCAAAACGACATTATTGTTTTAGGGATGGGTAGCAAAGGAGCCCTTATGTATGTGAAATCCGAAGACAGATTTTACGAACAACCTGCTTACAAAGCTCCTAAGATTATAAATACCGTAGGTGCCGGTGATTCTTTATTCAGTTCCTTTATTCATTATTATGCTAAGGGATTGGAGCCTTTCGAATGTCTAAAAAGAGCTCAGGCTTTTGCTTCCTATAAAATAGGTTTTGACGGAGCTTCTGAAGGATTTGCAAGTGAAGAGATTGTGGAAGAAATGATGTAAAACGAAGAGAGTGGCTGTATGGCCACTCTCTCCTTATACCCACTTTTATTGAAACCGATACTTTCCTTTTCCATGTCCGCTTTTGTTTTCTCAATGTCCGCTTCTTCCGTACGGTCTTCTGTATCTACTTTTGGATTTTCTTCATAATACGTATTAAGAAGCTCCTGAGCTTCATCGATTGAAATATCACCTTCAATATTCTTTATTGCCGTATCAATCAAATATTTAGATGTTTTTAGTCCATCAACTGCCTGAAGTCCAATAGCTGTATGCCAGGCGTAACCTTTATCTCTTTTGTTTGGTTCTGATTGTTTTATATACTCCTTGAAAGGATCTTTATCCATCAAATTGCCTCCAAACCCGCTTAAACCGGACATTTCTTCGCAAGTAAACAAACAGTTTCTACATGCCATGAGTGGGCAATAATGATGCACATCCCATGACTTATCCGCCAAGTTTTGGTTCTAAAATGATGCCAGCTATTTCTTTTCTAACGTTATTGTATAGTCTGCTGCTGACAAAAATCTCTTATTATGTTCAATCACAACTACCGTATTCCCTAAGTCAATTATTTCCTCCAAAAGCAAGATCAAATTATCAACATCTGAAAAATGTAGGCCACACGTTGGCTCATCCAGCAAAAATAATGAATTCTTCATATTCGCCTTCATAAGACATGAGGCAATCTTAAGTCTCGCCGCTTCACCTCCGGATAGCATGCTCGTACTCTGACCAAGTAAAATATAAGACAATCCAACTCGAATCAGAAATGAGCATTTCTCAGCTATTGAAGGACAGTATTCACTGAAAAAGTCCTTCGCCTCATAGGCAGACATGTCTAACACTTCCGCTATCGTTCTATTTTGAAACAGAACATTATTAATAGCTTTTGTATACCTTTTCCCCTGACATACAGGACACACCCCATAGGAATCTTCTGTAAATGGAATTTTAACCCTTCCATCACCACTACAGTGTTCACACTTGAGCCGTCCTGTATTAAAACTGAAATCTTTATCGGAATAACCTAATTCAACTGCATCCTCTGTTGCCGCGAATAAAGTTCGAATATCGTCCATAATTCCTACATACGTTGCAACCACTGACCTTGATGTTCCTCCGGATATTCTCGATTCCACTAAAATAACTGAGTCAAAATCACTGCTTTTTTCCGTTTGTTGCAGGATCCCTTTATACAAAAGCGTAGATTTTCCGCTGCCACTAACACCGGTAATACAAGTCATTGCTTTCTTAGGAAAACTTACGCTGAAATTCACCAGATTATTAGCTGTGACATTTTCTATCTGCACCCATGAAGAAAAATCCTCTCTTATTTTTTTCATATTAAAGACATTATAGTTACCTGCATATTTTCCCAACAGAGAATTCTTATGAATAATTACATCTGATAAAGCTCCTTCCGTCATAAGATATCCTCCGTTTTTTCCTGCTTTTGGTCCTATTTCAATTACATAATCGGCAATATTTATCATATCCATATTATGCTCAACCATCAGGACCGTATTTCCCTCTTTTATTAGCTCCCTCATCATTTCAATGATGTAGTTATATTCCTTTGAACTTAATTTTTTGGATGGCTCGTCGAAAATATAAAGCATTCCCGCCATATGATTCTGGAAAGCAGACAGAAGTTTGAGTCTCCTTGCTTCACCTCCTGATATCATAGAAACACCCCTGCTCATTTCTAAATACTCAATTCCTAATCTCTTAGCTGTATCGCAAAGTAAAATTACAGCATCAATATGCTCCTTTACCAACTGCTTATCTTCCTCCGGCAGACTTTTTTTCATATACAATGCAAACTGCTTGACACTTGAAAAAGTCATGGCTGCCGCTACAGGAAACCGAATCCCCAAGACAGTTACCAGTCTCCCCTCCGCCGCAAGTCTCTCACCTTTACATACATCACACGAGTACTCCGACATAAATTTGGATGCCATTCCTCCCTTGTCATCCTCAATATACAGCCTATTGATTATAGGCATGATTCCTTCCAATTTCCTTGAGATTTCACCCTTTCTTCCAGTTTTTTTATTATCAAACGAAAAAGTAATCTGTTTATTTTCATCTCCATATAAAATATCATTTTGAAAAGACTCCGGAAGTTCGTTCCATGGTTTTGATAGATCCACACCACAGCTTTCTGCCAAAGCCACTACCTGTCCCTTCATCCAATTGGCATTGGGATTTTCTACAAATGTCTTCAATTTCCCAAGAAAAGGAGAAGCTCCATCCAAAAGACTTATATTAGGATTGGTAATAATCTTCTTCATATCCGGAACAAAACGGACACCTTTTCCATTACAAGCATCACATCTGCACTCTGGATCCAGAAAACTAAAAGTAGTCGGGGTTAATTTAAATTGAATTACATTCTTGTTCATAAAATGACGTTTGCCAATGGCTGCATAAATGGATCTCAAATGATGATTAATTCCTGAAAATGTTCCTATTGTAGAATTTGAACTTGCCCTGATTTCTTTTTGTGAAATCATTACCACCGGGATGCATCCTGTCATACTATCCATCTCCGGTCTTTGCCTTGACACATTCTCGCCATTTAATTGTTCCATCCTTCGCCGGCATTCCGCATATACCGTATCCATAACCAGACTGGACTTTCCACTCCCACTAACTCCTACTACAGCCGTGATTTTTCCATATGGAATAGAAACAGATAAACCCTTCAAATTATTTTCACGTGCTCCTCTCACCACAATATGTGTAGGCTTCTCATTATTAATAATCTTTCCTTCCCTCTCCGCTGTATTTCCTTTTTCCTCCTCTTGATTTGTTAACTCTATTATGTATGTATTTGCGTCAAGCTCTTCAATCACATTCTGTACACTTTTTTCCATAGCCGCTTTATCCTTGATTATAATTTCATCCGGCCACTCCTTAGCCCATGGGGGAAGTTGTAAATCACACTTTTGAACCTTATCGGTTTGTGCACAATAGTCAATTACGCCTAAAAATGGAGTATGATCAAAGCTCTCAATTTCATTTATATACACTCTGCCATTCTCGTAATCTACTCCATTTATTTTGACTGCAGTAATTGCTATTGGATTAGGTCTTATCGGTGCCCGGCAGGCAAATACGCCTGTGTGTCCCTGTGATTCGTAAGGAGTCTCACATTGC
Source organism: Lachnospiraceae bacterium (assembly GCA_045531685.1). GTDB lineage: Bacteria > Bacillota > Clostridia > Lachnospirales > Lachnospiraceae > RGIG8767. The sequence continues at coordinate 11,583 of JAZSEL010000071.1, forward strand.
AGAACTCTTCTATATTTGGGTTCATCAAATTTATCAAACCACCAAAGCACATGAATATACTCATTAAATGCCCTTGGCATCTTGTCTACATCATTATACTGAAGATAATATACACCTCTGTTATTTCTTATCTCTCCTTGATAATTCAGTTCAAATGCATTCTCCTCATTTTTCTCAACCCTTATCTCTCGATTTTCACCATTTGATTCTGTTGTTTCTGCATTGTCTTCACTTGGCAAATAGGGTTTGATATCAACAAGCGTCAGCGTACAATTATCCTCCAAAATACGCTCATTACCACTCACATGCACCTTTATCTCACAATCTTGAACATTAAGGTCCTCCATCTTTCCCGTAACAAAAGTAAATCTCTGCTCTGAAGTTATACATAGCAAATGCACATGACTAAAATAATCCAGACACTTAAGTCCTTTCTTAAACTTCCTATCAATTTGTACAAAATACTCATTACCAGTCTTTTCAACATTTCCAATTGCTTGAATTTTCATCATACTCTCTCCTCACCACATTTTTCGGATTCGATTTTATCCACATTGCAATTCTAGTCCTTGACATGGTGTTAAGGTCAAGCAAATAACAAAAAAAATCCCAGCCCACACTGTGGACTAGGAACTATTCATTACACAACGGAATTAGTATTTCTGTAATATACTCTTCCGGGTTATCCGTATTAACCGGTGAGACATGACAAATCTGGCGGGTAGGACTATCCATGGTATATTCAGAATGATTCTCTAACCAATAAGCAAACTTACGATAAGCATACGAAATGTTCTCATAGGGTCCCTTTACCAAAATACTAACTGCATTCTTACAACCGATTACCTGCCTATGTACAAGCCCCTGTGGAATTTCTCCACAGTTTCCATCCGTCACAACACACAGCTCAATATCAACATCATTCTCTCTATAATCAGTATCATGATACAACGAAAAACTTTCATTTGAAAATGAAATCCCTGATGAAATCAATCTTTGTGAAAACTCTTCCCACATATCTCCTTCACAGAAATAATTGAAAACTGTTTTTCGAAAAGAAATCACATCTTGATCCGGAATGCTTTTGACCACAATCGTAATTTCTTTATGAATTCCATCATCCGAATTTACACTAACCTCATCTTCCAGATAAGATAATCTTCTTAATTTATGTCGAATCTCTTCAGCCTCCTTTTCAAGTTCAATCCTCTTATTTCCAATAGCAGTAAGATATTTCTCCTTGTTCTCTTCTCGTATTAGTTCTCTTATCTCCGCAATTGAAAACCCCAAATCTCTAAGCTCTACAATTCTATATAGCTCATCAAGCTGATCCGCCGAATAATATCTATATCCATTAGTTTCATTAATGATACAGGGCTTAAATATATTGTTCTTATCATAATATCGTAGCATCCTCAATGATACCTGTGATATCTTAGAAACCTCACCAATTAATAACATATCTCAACCTTCATAATTTTAACATCTTTTCTGATAAACATTACTCCCTCACGATACATTTTTTCATCATCTCAATGTCTCGTCCAAGAAGCCAATAAAAATTATGTTTATTATACAATATTTACTGTTTATTACGCCATCTTTATTTCTTTTTTTCAATACTTTTTCCGATGGCAGGTCCTTCGGAGCCTGCTTTTCGCTTTTATGGTACAAAAAGGAAACTGTTGCTCCGGTAGAATATTCTCTACTTTTGCAACAGTCTCCTTCTATATTGTTTTGGTATACTCATTCTCGTTTCTTACTACATAGATTACTTCTTTCCAATTATCCATCACATAACGCCCTATGATTGGGTCATACGTCTTTCCAAGATTCTTTTCAATCTCATCGAAACAGATTTCAAAACTTAATGTCTTACAATAACAACGATTAGGAGTCATTGCATCAATACTGTCGCAGATTGCCAATTTTCTGGCTCCTACGGAAATTTCAGCACCTTGGTCTCCAGTCGGACATCCTTTACACATAATGCTTTGCTTAATGGAATTGGGACAAAAGCACTACCGTCTCAACACTATCACCATTGTCCAAACTCAATTTCATATCATGCTCGATAATCGGTAGCTTAAACTCTATGCCTCTCAACCATTGACCGTTGGGCTGGCGTTCTTCATATACCTCGACCTTTTCAATCAACTGTTCTATGAATTCCCGTCTCTCTGCTTCATTCATATTATCATACATTCTGTCAAAAAACACCAGTGCTTTATAGATATTATCACCGGAAATTTTGTCAGATAAAATAGACCTTTTCTTTGCCTTTGCCGCCACAAGAGCTGCTTCCATTTCCTCTATCTTATCATAGGTCTTATACAAACGCTCTTCTAAATCTGCTTTTCGTCTGCGGTAATGCCTATCCTCATAATCAATCGCATCAAGGTCAGCCATAATACTATCTCTGTTTGCAAAGCATTGGCGTAGTTGCCTTTCATAATTTGCAATTTCTTGGTCAAGTGCCGATGTGTCCACTTCCATGTTTATTTTCTGCTTCATCATCTCGGCAAATTTCTTGTTGCTCACAAGGGTCCTAATTACTTCCGCAACCGCATTATCAAGTATTTCCTCGTTAATCTGCTTCTTATAGTCGCACTTATGCCCCCTGGTCCTGTTGCGGTGCTTACAGCCATAATAAAAATAGTCTCGGTATCTTGTGCCATCTTTTCTGCTCTTGATACTCTTATTGCCATACATACCGGCTCCACAAACAGGACATTTTAACATTCCGGACAAGAGATGGATTTTCTCTCCCTTCACGCTATTCACTTTCTCATACTTCTTTGCCTGTACAACTACTTTAATCTGTGCCTGTTCCCATACCTCCTCTGAAATAATCGCTTCATGAATTCCATCCACCAGCAAATAATTATCCTGTTCTACCAAATGATAATCACTCCGTGTTCCGTGAACCTTCTCCGTTTTACGTCTCCCGTATGCTATCTTCCCACAGTACACCGGATTCTGAATAATTCTTCTGATAAGTGCTGCATCAAACAAGGGATTCTTTCCGTTTTGACGCTGAATCTTATGAATTCCGTGATTCTCGAGATATTTGGCAATTCCGTTAGAACCCATATCGGTATTTACATATTGGTCAAAAATAACCCGAATTGCTTCAGCTTCCTCCTCATTAATCTCAAGCTTTCCAGCCACCAGTTTATAACCATATGGTGCAAATCCACCGTTCCATTTCCCTTCTCTGGCCTTCTGCATACGTCCTTCCATAGTCTGAATACGGATATTCTCACGTTCTATTTCTGCAACCGCTGATAACACCGAAATCATTAATTTGCCGGCATCCTTTGATGAATCAATTCCGTCCTCCACACATATCAAATTCACGCCAAAATCCTGCATCACCTGTAAAGATGCCAACACATCCGCGGCGTTACGTCCAAATCGTGACAGCTTAAACACCAAAACAAAGGATACCTCATCCTTACCTGTCTTAATATCCTCCATCATTTGATTAAAGGCAACTCTACCTTCAATTGTTTTACCGGACTTACCAGCGTCTTCATACTCGCCGGCAATCTCATAATCGTTAAAATCGCAAAACGCTTTCATTCTCGATTTCTGCGCATCCAAAGAATATCCGTCTATCTGCATGGATGTGGATACGCGAGTGTAAATATATACTTTAACCTTTTCTTTGCTCATTAGTAGTCCTTTCTTCAAAATCACATTTTGTGACTTTGAATATTATGTAAGTATAAGATTCGGATTATTAAGCAACGCATCAATCAAAGTCTTATACTTTGCAATTCCAAAATCTTCCACAATGCTTGTCACTCTGGCACCGGCATCTTTAGAAGATGCACCACATAAAAAGATTCTTTCATCTTCTGTGCCATAATCAAGCACAATAAATCTATCATGATATATCCCACCGGTCTTTTTCAACGTAATATTGATTGCCGGATACTCACTGCAAAAATCATTGTACTCAATGCTGTGTAATCGGTTACCCACATTATCACTAAAAAGCGTTATTGCTACACTCGTCGGTGCATTTTTTAACAAGACCAACGTACGCAATCCAATATAGTTATCTACCACAAAAATGGTCTTCTTCGCTTGTCCATAAACTTCCGAATACGCCAAATCAGCCGTGCAATACTTTGTATTAAACATAAGCCAACCGTTGTCTTCGTTATCCACAAAACTATTCATCATTTCTGCTAAATCAGACTTTGTAACCACATCCTCAAGCAGGTCCATAACATCGCACATCTGTTTTTCGACTGAACCCATATCAGATTTTAATTTTGAAATATCACGTACATTTTCCGCTGTCTGCATAGAAAGCTGTATATATTCTCTTTGACCGATTAACTCACGATTATCAAGAATATAATCCTTCATCTTCTTGAACGTACGCACTAGTGCACGGCTCTGCTGAACTGCTAGTTCTCCACGAAGAACTGTCATTAACATATAAATTCCTTGTTCCGTAAAAGCCATCGGCAAGTACCTCGAACCGCCCCAACTTGAGGTGAAATTTTTGCACCTCAAGTTTTCCCATTCATCTTTTGTTAATTGAAACATAAAATCATCACCATCAAATTTTGCCGAATTATTTTTTACTTGTCGGTTAAAATTCTTTGTTTCATATCCATAAATCACGGCCAAATCTACATCTAGCATTACTTTCTGTCCACGAATCGTATATATCTTATCTTGCAACGATTGTTCTGTTATCACAAACACTTCTGTCTTTTCTTCCACAGTAACCTCCCATCTTATGTCCCCAACTTGATGTCGAAAAAATCGACCTCAAGATTACAAATGTTTAAGGTGAATTTTTTGCACCTTAAATATCTACTCCAACTCCTCCAGCTCTTCCAACTGTTTCAGCGCCTCCATATACTTTAACAATCTTCTCTTTTGTGCTTCCTTCATTCCGTGATAATCCTTAATAATCTGCCAGTCGATAGGTGTCATCTTTTCTTCTCTTTCGGAAGCCTCCAAACCATTCTCTTCATCAATGCCTCTTCCCGTCAAAAGCTCCTCCGGCGTTACTTCAAGGGCAACACAAATATCCATAATCTTATCTGCGGATGGATTGGTCTTTCTCTTTTTCCATTCACTAATAGTACTGGTGGGAATTCCTGCACGCTTCCCAAACTCCGCCTGTGTGATATTCTTCTCTTTTATTATTTTAAAAATTCTTTCACTAATAATCATATCCTATCTCCTTTTCATTCTTATTTGCGTATTTTATAATTCTTATTTAAGGATATTCTATCATGAAGTAATTACTATTTCAATGAATATTATGGTTTTATTTCTTTTTACACATTCTCTCACAAAGACCTTATACGCCTGTTTTGCTTCTTCCTTCGCTTTCTCCAATTCCGGAGAACTTCCCTTTATCGCAGAAGCAAGTTCCTCTGATTTTCTTTTTAAAGCCTTCACCGGAATTCTCATATCCGGATAATTCTTCTTTATTACGCG
>JAZSEL010000083.1:0-4545 GCA_045531685.1 Lachnospiraceae bacterium
TAAGTATATGGACTTATGATAATGTCCAAATAACAATATTCTATTGTCATTTAGGTAAGCTTTCAAGGCATTATAATTAGTAAATAATTAGTATAATTATACTATTGAAAATTTTTACGCTGTCAAATGCCCATTTTCACGGAGTTTTATTTATTAATAGCAACCCTAATCAATAATTGCTATCATTTTTTCATTTATCGGCACACTGCCGATTACTCCTCTTATATTCCGGTGCTACATATCACCAATTATAACATTACCACCATCTACTTCCATGGACACATTCGTTCCGCCGTTTCCCACGTTCTGACCGCCAAAATCATCCTGACTGCCACCGGAAATATCTACCGGATTGGAGCCAACCACCACCGTCTGTCCATGCTGTTCGACATATTCCTCTTCCGGTGCTGCTGTTTCTTCCTGTCCGGCTTCTTCTTGAACGGATGTCATCACTGTCGTATCACTTGGCAGAAAATCTTCCTCTCCAGGCAACACATCTTCCAATGGCTGCGGTTCTGCCACTTCAAAGCTTTCCATCATTTCTTCCATATGGAACGGAGTACCATTGACAATGGAATCCAAACGTTTGGTATAGGTAACCTTACTCTCGTAAGCAAGAATCTCTTCTACATCAGCTGCTGATAAACCGAATCCCTGCAACTTATCCACAATGCTCTGATAAATCATGGCAAGCTGGGACTGCACACCCCACTCAATTGCTAAGGCTTCCTGTTCTCTACAAACAACAACACCTTCCAATAACGAGTTCAATGCTTCCACATTTCTATTCATCAAAACAAAATTTTCATAGGAATCCAACTTACGCTGCGCAGATAAAATAATCAGCGATTTCTGATAAAGAGCCTCTTCCTCTTCATTCCGTTCCCCGATACTGCTTACATTTGCAAAACAGGTTGCATAATCCGCCGTTTCAAAAGCATACTTAGCTGCTTTTCTATTGTCTGTTTCCATTACGACATGTTCCAGAATCAGTACTGCAGCAAGTATAGAGAAACACAAAACGAAGGTGGCAAGAACCCGTCTCTTCGGCAAGCGTTTTTCCGGTTTTGTAACAACCACCAGTTTATCCGGCTTTTCTTTCTTCTCGCGCTTCTTCTTTGGTTTCTTATCCTTTTTATTCTTGGCCTTTTTCCCTTTTGCACCCTTTTCGTCAGACTCTTCACCATCTCCCTTTTTGGATGCATTCTTACCGTTCTTTTTAGCCTTTTTCTTATCCTGCTTGCTCTCTTTTTTACTCTTACCTTCCTTAGATAATTTTTCTAAGATATTAAGGTTTTCATCTGTAATTCCGGTTGCATCTGCTTCCGGAACTCCTTTCTTCGGACTCTCTTCGTACTCTTCCGTCAATAAATTGAGAATCTTTGTAAAAATAGATTCCTTCTTTTCTTTATGTACTTTTTTCTCTTTTCCGGACTTCTTCTGTGCATCGGAAGCCTTTTTAGGTTCATCTAGATATTCTACCTGACCACCTGCATCAGACACAAAATCCGTTCCTTGCAGCGCTCCGCCGTTAAGAAGCATCTCGATGTCTGACATATCCTCGTCGAGCTCTATTTCTTCCACATCATCGCCACCACCGGTTAAAGCATCTAACAATGACATCTCATCCAACTCTTCGAATTCTTCAGGAGCATCTCCCATTGTCACTTCGGCAAACTCTTCCTCTGCCGCATCCTCTGCAACTTCTTCGACTTCCTGTTTCCTCTTTTTCTTCTTAAAGATACCGGCCAGACTTCCCTTTAATTTACCAAGCAGCCCTTTCTTACCTTGCGGCTCCTCTTCCTCTTCTTCCGGTTCCTCTTCTAACTGGAATACTTCTACTTCCGGCAAATCCAACAGAGATTCATCTAACGCTTCTCCGTTATCATTCTTATCCAACATATCCTGGATATCGGACAAATCTTCATCTTCTGTAAATTGCTTCAGCAAATCTTTTACATCCTGATTATAATCTGCCGGTTCTTCCATTTCCTGCGGCAAACTGCTGGCAGCATCTAACATCGACTCAATGTCTACGTCTACATCTACGTCTACGTCTGCTTCTTCTTCCGCAAGCTCAATATCATCTGTCTCTGCCGTTAAGGATGCCAACAAATCTCCGATAGCAGCGGAATTATCATCCTCATAGTCAGACACAGGTGCTACTTCATCCATTGTCTCAGTTGGAGCCTCATCCACCGTGAAAAACTGGGACAAATCCATCTCCGGCTCTATCTCTTCTACCGGGGCAGATTCTGTAGGCGCTGCCTCTCCCATTAACTCCTCAATGGATAATTCTTCCTCTATTACTTCCTCTATTACCGTTGGTTCCGGTTCCGGTACAGGTTCCGGTATAGGCTCGGGTTCCTTTTTATTTAATTGTAAAATAGGCTCTATTGCTTGTAACAATTCATCTAAATATTCTTCACTTATATTTACACTCATGTACTTATGCCCTTCCGTTACCTTCTTCTAATCTAACAAAAAACTAACCGGATCCGCTTCTACGCTTATCCCTTTCCCCTTAAGTTCTTCTGTCATCTGATACAGATAATTATGAACTCTGATAAAAGACGCCTTGTTATTACAGTATGCAATCTTTTCAAACGGCCATCTGATAATTGTCGGGTACTTCATTCCAACTCCCAACTCTATCATACATAATTTCTTATTAATGGTTCTTTGCAACCAGTTACGGTATTCCACCCACTGTGCCATATATCCCTGTTCATTGTATTTCTCGCAGCCTACCTGATTAAACGCCGTTACTGCCCCACAATGCGGACAATATATGGTTTCCTTCTTTTCAATCATTTCCTCTGATACCGGAAGAAGTTGCTCATTACAGCATTGGCTGCATTGTAAATATCTCCACGTTCCGCATGGAGCAGCAATTTTATCCTCTGAAAAATTACTATCATAGATTCTGTCATCCATACATGTGGTTACCACAAAATAATCCTTATCCTTAACGATTTCATACAATCGGTTATAGGCATCCACAACCCTTTTATCCGGGTTGGCTCTCCAATATTGTAAACGTTCAAACCCTGCAAGCAGGGGATTTTCCTTTTCCAATACCCGAAACGCTTCTGTCTCAAGTTCTGTATCTTTTCTATCAAAAACTTCACCGATACCAATTAATACCTTATCAGCATCCTCTAATAATGACAATACTTCCTGAATCATTTATATAAAACTCCGTCCACTCTCTAATAAAGAGAATCTGCTTCCCTTTCTAAGGCCGAAACCGTAATGCCGGTCCTATGGCGCCTGTGTCTTTTATTAAGTAAAAAAGCCGGGAAGCACTCCCGGCTTAGATATACTTATTTTAATAATAAACCATCCATAATGCTTACTAACTTACCAATCTCAGGTTTGGAAATCTGAGCATTAGCACCAAGAGCTTCGCCTTTTCTCATCATTTCTTCATTTACTAAAGATGAGAAGATTACAACAGGAATGTGCTTTGTTGCATCACCATCTTTGATTAACTTAGTAAGTCGATGTCCATCCATAAGTGGCATCTCAATATCTGTAATAACAGCTTTAATCTGGGTATCCAAATTCTTACGCTGAATACAATCACTAATAATATCCCAAGCTTCCTGACCGTTACTTGTGTTAATTAACTGGGTGTAACCTGCAGTCTTTAAGGAATCCACGATTAAACGATTCAATAATAAAGAATCCTCTGCGATTAAAATCGGACATTCGCCTCTTTCCGGAAGATTACCAAGAGCCACTACATCTTCAACCTTAAGACCTGTTTCCGGACTGATATCTGTTACAATACGTTCAAAATCAAGGATAATAATCAATTTACCCTGAATCTTAATAATACCGGTAGAGATACCTTCTTCTGTATTGCTTACAGTTGCATTAGGCTTAATAATCTCACTCCAAGATACCCTATGTATACCAACTACACTATCAACATGGAATGCAATATCAAGATTATTAAAGTTTGTAACAATAAACAAACCTTCCGGTTCTGATGTTCCTCTCTGCAAACAATTACGTAAATCAATCGCTGTAATCATAATATCTCTTGGCATGAAAATACCTTCGATACTAGGATGCGCATTTGGAACAGGGGTTACTGGCTGGTAATTAATGATTTCTTTAATCTTTGCAACATTAATACCATACGAATTGCCACAAATTGTAAATTCTAATACTTCTAATTCATTAGTACCATTTTCCAATAAAATCTTTGAATCCATCCTGCACCTCTCAAACCATATATTGTAGTCAAATAATAGAACTTTCTATAGCTTATTGTCATTATAGCACAAGCTGTCAAAAAAAAATACAAAAAGTTTATACAATTTCCGACAAAATTAAAAAGTCCCGCACACTGTGCGAGACTTATTTCTCTTTTGTATGGTATATATACCCTGAAAACCGAATACAAACTCTCTTAATCATCCACTGAACCTTTCCCTTATAGGATAAGCCCTCGACCTATTAGTGACTGTCAGCTGAACATGTTGCCATGCTTACACCCCAGCCCTATCTACCTTGTCGTCTTCAAGGGGTCTT
>JAZSEL010000062.1:0-7318 GCA_045531685.1 Lachnospiraceae bacterium
AACACATGATTATTTAAATTATCAGAAGTGGTGGAATAACATGAAAAAGAAGAATGATTTGGTTTGGAGTATAAGTTTTTTTGTAATGTTGATTACAGGATTTATCGCAGCAGGTTCTATTATCATAGGAATAGAGTTGCCAGATGTTGGTATTCGAATATTAGGTATAGTAGATTTGATTGCGCTTCCGTTTTGGGCGTTTACAACAGTAAAAAAATTAATAAATATCGACATAAACTTTCAGACTGTGCGTTTGCTGAGAAAGATGATATTTAACGCCGTGGATTGAATTTATATATACATTTCCCCAATATAGAGAGCATTGAAGTAGTAGAGAGGAATGGAGGTAACTAGTATGAGTCATGCTGAGAAAGCGTTAGCGTATTATGCTAATAATTTTAATTGTTCACAAGGTGTATTTGCAACCTATGCCACAGAGATGGGCATTGATGAACAGCTGGCACTAAAGCTGGCAACCAATTTTGGTGGCGGTGAGAGAAAAGGTGAGTTATGTGGTGCTGTGGCCGGTGCGTTAATGATTCTTGGATTAAGATGTGGACATTGTGAGAGCACAGATGCAGATGGGAAAGCAAATGCTTATGCTGTAACAGAGGAATTTATGAATCGTTTTATTGAGAAAAACGGTAGTGTGGTATGTAGGGAATTATTAGGATATGATATTACAAAAGCAGAGGATATGAAGGTTATTAAGCAGCAAAATTTATTCAGGACACGTTGCCCTAGAATAATAGAAAAAGCTGTGGAAATATTAGACGAAATGATTGCAGAAGGGAAATGCTAAAAGTAATGGAATAGGAAATGGAGGAGAAAAATGAACGAATTTGTCATGGCAGCATTTCCATGGATATTGATGGGACTGGCACTTGCAATTTTTGCGTCGAGCTGTGCGTTTGAATATGAGGAAGACATGAAAAAACAAAAGAGCAGAATGGCAATTGGTATGTCAATTGGTATTCTTTCCGGAATTGCAATGACAACGGTGGGGCTGCTTCAAAACTATTCGTTGGGAATTAGTATTGGTCTGCTTTGGGGCATTGTGCTTTCCATGGATGTGCCAAAGGTTTAATTGTTTGTTGGGGGTCAGTGGATGACTCAATAGTGTGAAAAGGAATAGCTTGAGGGAAATTATTATGAAAGAATTTTGTTCAGAATATGCAAGTGTAAGATTGATAGAAGAGAAACAGATTGTTTTGCTCGAATGGAAAAAAGCAGCTTATTTGGAGGATTACAGACAACCCACATCATTTGCATTGGAATTGCTCCGGGATAATCCGGGGACTAATTTTGTGATTGATGCCAGAAATGGTTTTGAGGATGATACAAGAGATGTGGAATGGGGATTTCAGTATTTGCTTCCTGAAATGTCAAAAACATCTTGCCGTTACATATGCTTTATTATGAATCGGGTTAATGACATAGAAGCAGAGATGGATATGTGGACTCTTGAGTTTGGAAGATATTTTGGAGTTGCAAGAGCAGAGACGTTTGAACAAGCAATTTATTCTTTAAACCATTATATATTCGCAGATGTGAAATATAAGATAAAAGATGGAAAAAGGGAGGAATTTATCAGCAGACTTTTGGAAGAACAGATTGTGGAAAGAAGCAAGCAGGAACCTGGGAACATTAAATATGAGATAGGCGTGCCGGTGGATTCGCCTAATGAAGTCTGCATAACGGAACTTTGGGTAAATAAAGCTGAGCAGAAGAGACATGGACAGACAAAACAATATGCAAGACTGACGGAACTTAAAAAGCAGTATGTAGAGTCTGTAGAAATATGCAATTATCAAGTGAGCAAGTGTTAGGAGCCACAATGTGTCAAACAGGTCAGGTACTGAAGGTTTATTTGATGCAACCCCTGTAAAGGCAGAGAAAATAATAATGAATATACATGGAAGGTAAGGAAAATGAAAATAACTTTAAGAAAAATATAAATTTTATTAATAGTTGGTCTAATTGTAGGAATTGCAGCAGCTATGGCGTATTTAGCATACAGTGGAAATTTGCAATTGCAAGTGAGGTATGGTACACACTACTTCTAATTTCGTATATAGAACGAAGAGTGGAGATGTGTAGAGACTGTACAAGTAATTACAAATGGAGAAATGCTGTACTATCTGTCCCATGAGATTTGGAGAGTCAGGCAACCAAGTTAGCGATATAATTTAAAGGTGGAGGAACTATGGAACAAAAGAGCATAATTGAAGAATACATGGAGAATGTGTATAAGATTGTATGTGTGTTGGTAGCAATTTCGTGCTTTATGGCGGGGGTAATCTATGCGGTGTTGAAGCTGATAGGGGTTCAGGAAAGTACAACGTGGAGTTCAGTGCTAATCTATTTGGCAATTTGTTTGGTATATATTGGTGTTGCATTTTGGATTATTCGAAATAATACTGATTTAGGGCAAAAAATGAGGTGTACCAAATTGTATATGATAAGCGTCCTGATTATTCAGGCAAATATACTGTATATTTTTTTCCCGGGAAGAACAATGTGGGGCGTATTTCCTTATTTTTTCATTGTAATGGGATTATTAGTTGACTTTAAATTTCAGGTAGGTGGAACAGTTTTCTGTCTTGTAACTATGGTGATTCAATGGATAATCCGTAGGGAAGCAGCTCTTCCAATCCAGGGGGACAGTTTTGTTTCTGAAACCGTTATTATGTCAGCAGCGCTTTTCCTTAGTAGCTTTGGAATGATTGTTTTAATATATTTTATAGAAAAATTTCTTGTGAATGCGAAGAAGGAACAGCTCGCAAAGAATAATAATCGCATGGCGAGAATTTTGAACAAATCAGAGAATGTTGTGCAGGTACTGGCAGAGAATACAGATGTCATTACGCAACAGGTAGAAAACGAAAGCGCTTCTTTTGAAGAGTTGAATGCCATTACTGAAGAATTGGTGGTGATGAACGATGAGATGGTGGAGCAGGTAGAACAAAGCGATGAAAACCTGATGCGTATTGTTAAGGAAGAAGAAAAACTCACCAAGTATGTAGAATCAAGTTTGGATGCATTTGAAAAGCTTGAAGAAATGTCGATATCTAATGAACAGGGTTTGAGGCGCCTGGTAGAAGCTAATAAAAACGTAATGAGTGTAAATGATAATATGATAGAAACGATTGACAAGCTAGTGGGTGGAACGGAACAGATTAAGCAGACAGTTTCGGCGATTGACGAGATTGCAAGTTCTACAAAGCTGTTGGCGTTGAATGCGTCTATAGAAGCTGCACGTGCCGGAGAGGCAGGAAAAGGCTTTGCCGTAGTGGCAGGTGAAATTCAGAATTTGTCCAGCAATACAAAAAGTCTCCTTGATGAAATTAACAATATAATTGATATTGTTAATGAAGATACCCAAAATACCTCCAGTAAAGTGGAAATCAGCAATGGAGAGATACGGAAGCAAAGCGAGGTTTTAGCGGATACCGTTCAGTCAATATGGGAGATGATTGAGCTGGTGAAAAAGTCATCTGAGAATATTAAGGCTGTTGAAAAGCTTAATTCTATACAAGAAGAGCTGCTTGCAGCGAACTCAGAGAAGAATAGAAGTATATTGGTTAGGATTCGTCACCAAAGTAATCAGTTTCATCAGATTGCAGATATGGTACAAAATAATACAGAAAATGTATGTGAAATTAGCCGACAGGTAGAGGAATTAAATGTGACAATGGGGGATTTGAAGGTGCTTTTAGATCAGAAGGTGGATATTGGCTAAGCAGGTACACATTTTATATCTACCAATACATTTTCAGTGCATATTCAGAATTTATTGAAACGGAATGTCGCTTGTCTATATTTTGAGAATGGTGAGAGATTTGAAGTATAATGAGGAACAAATTGATGAAAGAATGTCCATATTGTAATGAACAAATGGAAAAAGGATATATTCCAACAGATGCGATTCCGCCTCAGTGGATACCGGAAGGGAAAAAGATAAATGCTATTCGTTTTATTGTATCAAAGGATGGGGTTGAATTGTCCGGAGAAAAACGTGCTTCTGGACATAAAGCAAAGGCATATTTTTGCAAGAATTGTGCAATTGCCATTTTGGATGCTAAATAGAAATGAAATTTGAATCTGGAGGTACAAAGTGAATAAGTACAAAGTGTTGTGTATCGTGTTTGCACAAGCTGCAAGTTATTTTATTGCAAGAACGATTAAGCACATAGTAAATACGGGAGAAGGTGTAATCACCCCTATTCTTTTGGCACTTGGGTGCATTTGTATATCTTCTATATTTCACAAAAGAAATAACTAAATTTCGGTAATCCTGAGAGATTTGATGTTGTAGGAGCAATGATATATGCAAATAGGAAATAAAAAAGTGAAATTCAGGAGTGCAGATGTTAAACGTATCTATTTCAATTCCTTCCCCAAAAATGAGAGAATGCCATTTCCAATGATGGTGGCAATGTCTAAATTATGGAATACGGAGTTTTTAGGGTTTTATGATGGCGATAAATTGTGTGGCTTTGTATATTTGGCACATAACCGTAAAATAGTGTTTGTTATGTTTTTAGCCGTAGAGGAAACTCTTCGTTCAAAGGGATATGGAAGTGCAATATTATGGGAACTACAAAATATGTATCGTGATAAAAAGATTATCATTTCCATTGAACCTTGCGATAAAAATGCCCCCGGCATTGAATTTGAATTGAGAAAAAGGCGAAAAGCTTTTTATATGCGAAATGGTTACCAAGAAACAGGATATATGATGAAATTAAACGGTGTTGTTCAAGAGATAATAATCGCTAATGGCGAATTTCAAAAAAAAACAATTCCGTACTTTCTTTGCAATGTATAGTAATGGGATCATGTGGCCAAGAATATGGAAACAGACCGAGCAGGAATAAAAGATAACTTTCAGGCATGCGAGGATAAAACAATGGGAATAATAGCGAATCAGATGGCAGTGGAACTATTTTTCAAAATAAAGGAAAAGTTCAAAGTAAAAAAAGAAGAAAAGAAGCAACAAAAACAGAAAAAAGAAAGGATGATGAAGGTGGATAACAAGATTTAATAGGCAGGCATGAGATGACTGCAGAAGGGGTACGATGCTTAGATTAAAGTATTTATTTGAAAAAGTTGCTTTGGCAAAGGAATGTATTGAGCTTTACGAATATAATAAGGAAACTCTCGATGATATGATGAGCTTTTTCAGGATATCGTCCAACGCGATTTATCCATTTCGCGCAGGAGAGAATGCAGAAAAAATCTGCTTTTTAAGATTGTCTCCGGCAGAGGAGAAGTCATTTGAGGATGTGGTTTCAGAGGTGGAACTGATTAACTGGCTAATAGAAAATGGATTCCCGGCAATGCGTCCTGTGTCTATGAAAGATGGGGAATTTGCAAAACAGATGCATACCGAATGGGGCGTTTACAATGTTTCGTGTTTTGAAAAGGTTCCGGGAGAAAGTCTTGAGAATGTAAATGGTACACTTGAGATTGCAAAGGGATACGGATATACACTTGGAAACCTTCATGCATTATTAAAGGAATATCCGGATTCGGAAAATCGACGTGATCATAGAGCTTTATTGGATGAAATCAGTTGTAGAATTCAGAAATATGATGCGCCGGAAACTGTTAAAAGAGAACTTTTGGCTGTGTCTAAAGAAATAGAACAGCTTCCGGTTTTGGCTTCTGATTATGGAATAGTTCATTATGATTTTGAGCCGGACAATGTATTCTATGATGCAGAGACGGATAGTTTTAGTGTGATTGATTTTGATGATGCTATCTGTTGTTGGTATGCATTGGATATTGTAAGAGCATTGGATGGACTTGATGAGGTTGTAAAGGGCAGCGATATGGATGAGGCAAAATTTTACTTCATGGAAGGATATAAGAGTGCAACGGATTTAACAGAGGAACAGCAGCAGACATTTGCACTTATGAGAAGACTGGTTCGACTGCAGGAATATGCTGCACTTTTGCACGTTATGAGTGAACCGATTTTAGAGATGCCGGAATGGATGATTGGATTGACAGGTAAGCTGAAGTGTAAGCTTCATTGGCTAGAAAGTATGATGGAATCAGGGAAGTTTGAATAGAAAAATATGGAATGTGAGGATGCATCAAGGTAGAGACTGCCTTGGTGTATTCTCGCTGTAACATCTCATCCTACGGAGCGTAGGCTCCAAATGGATTGAATATGGAGAAATATGATGATTTTGATGATGTCGAAGAGCTTATTCGATTCATACAAACAGGTAAGCGTTAAATCTTGAATTTGTCGCAAGGGAGTATATATAAATGAATGATAATGTATCGGAACAGGAAAGAAAAAAATTAAACAAAAAACTTCTAAAGAGAACTTTTGTTAGTGAAATAAAAAGTGGAAAAAAAGAAAAAATGTTAAAGATTGTAATCGACTTTGTCTGCTTGTTCATGGCATTTTTTGTAGCAGATTTGATAGTTGAAAGATTGCAAATTGATTTTTGGCTCTTCGATATGCTTATTTCAGTTGTGTTTGCAATGATAATGCTTTTTGTTTCAGAGATATTCGTTAAGAAAATAAAATGTGAGTTTTAATTTATGGTGTTTGGTAAATTCTAAGTTGGAAGGAGTGATTATCATAAATCAATATAAAAATCAATTTTATTACACCAACGATAAAAGCATTATAAGATCCTACTATTTGGATGTAGTTCATCTTTTAGAACGGTCCTATTGGGCAAATACAAGAGATGAAGAAACTATACGATTATCAATAGAACATTCTTTGTGTTTTGGTATTCTTGATACAAAAAAAGACATTATTATTGCATTTGCAAGAGTAATAACGGATTATTCAACAATGTATTATGTGACAGATGTTATTGTAGATGAAAGATATAGAAGACAAGGTTTAGGTAAACAATTTATTGAATATCTTCTTAGTGATACACACTTAAAAGGCTATGGCTTACTTACAACCAAAGATGCACAAGATTTCTATTCAAAATATGGATTCAAAATTTGCCATGAAGCATGTATGTGTAAATTGTAATTTGTTGGAAAAAGCAGGATGGGTGCTGGTAAACAAGATAAGTGGAGGTAGTAAACAAATGAAGCAGATAGAAGAAAATCCTATTGTAGCACTTGTAGGGGAGTGGTTTACTGCAGATGGAAAAGGGTATGAATTTTAATAGGGAAGGAATAAAATGGAGATATGGAAAAATACATTAAAAAAGTAGCGCTTCAATATGGAGCAGATGTATGCGGAATTGGAAGTATAGACAGATTTGAGAATGCCCCGGAGGGTTTTTCGCCTTTGGATTTATATAGTAAATGCAAGTCGGTTATTGCC
>JAZSEL010000134.1:0-9996 GCA_045531685.1 Lachnospiraceae bacterium
CCCGGGGCTGGCGGAAAACATGGAGTACGACAGCATACTTCTGGGCTCATCCATGACGACCAACTTTGATACGAGCAAGTTTATGGATGAAATGGGGCTTAAGACCCAGAAACTCAGCTATAATGGCGCCTATCCGAAGGATCAGGACAATATTATGAAGATTGTCTTTGAGGAAAAAGGAGATACGGTTACTGACGTATTTTTGTGCGTGGACGAGCTCAATTATTCTGCAGATGTCGACACCACAAAGTATCCGGTTCCGGAGCATTTGTATGATGACAATCTGCTAAATGACGTGCAGTACATCTGGAACAAGGATGTGTTGCTCAATTACATCTTGCGTCCGATGGTGGATACCAAGGATAAGTCCGACTGGAATCTGTTGTATAAACAAAACTATCTGGACGAGCATTACAATAAAGCTAGCGTTCTGATGTACTATGAGCCGGCGGAGGTTTCTACTGAGGAAGTTGACGCGGATATTTTTATTGAGGCCATTGATAAGAATCTGGATGTGAACATTTTGCCATATATTGAGGCGCATCCGGAGACTACTTTCCACATTTTTTATCCTCCGTACAGTATTTTGTACTGGTACAATCAGACCCGCCAGAATACCTTGGATGCGGTCATTGAGAAATACCGTTATATGACTAACCGTTTCTTGGAGTACGACAATGTGGAGGTGTACTTTTTTCAGAATCAGGAAGAGGTCATTTGCAATTTGAATAACTACGCAGATTATACGCATTTTCATGGTAGGATTTGCGATTATATGGTACAATGTTTTGCAAATGGGGACAGACGGGTTACCAAGGACAATCTGGAAGAAGAATTGTCCATCCTCTATGATTTGACAGTCGATTATGATTATGAAGCAATCTGGGACAATTGGTACGAGTAGGTTGCGGAAAGGCATCGTTAATTTATGTTAGGACAAATCTTGACATTGATATTAATATTGGGAGTCATTCCCTTTTGCATTGGGTTGATTCCGGTAAAATTAATGGAGAAGCACTACAGGAGCATAGGTGTTACGTATATTTCAGGTTTCATCACCTATCTGGCAGTATTCCAGATTCTTGTGGTACCGATTGTGATTTTGCATAATTGGGGCATGCAGTTGGTCGTGCCTTTGTTCTCAATTATCAGTGTGCTCTTGGCAGTGGCAGGCGTAGTGCTTGCTGTTTTGGATGTGAAAAAAAACGGAGCGTTTATCGGTAAGGAAGGATTTCCGCAGTTTTCCGGTTTTCGGAAAGAAGAAGGCGTATATTGGATAGTAGCCCTGCTCTTGATTGCTTTCCAGATGTTTATGGCATTTACCATGACCTCTTTTGATGGTGATGATGCCTATTATGTGGTGCAGTCGGTATTAGCGGATGAGACAGATACCTTGTACCGGATTCTTCCGTACACAGGGCTTACCACATCCTTGGATTTGCGTCATGCATTGGCAGTTTTTCCAATCTGGATTGCGTATGTAGCCCGAATGAGCGGTGTTCATGCAACAATTGTGGCTCATTCCGTGTTACCACTTGTGTTAATCCCGTTAACCTATGGGATTTATCATCAGATTGGTAAAGTGATTTTGAAAAGGGAAAAACATAAACTCCCGATATTTATGATTTTTGTCAGCTTGTTGCAGATATTCGGAAATGTGTCCATATATACGGATTCCACATTTTTCCTGACACGTACCTGGCAGGGCAAATCCATCCTTGCAAATGTGGTATTACCGGCCATCATATGGTTGATTTTATGGATATTTGAAAGTGAAAATTACGAGAAAGAGAACCGGGTGGGACTCTGGATTGTGTTGATTACCACCAATTTTGTGGCACCTATGTCCAGTACCGCCAGTGTGTTTTTGACAGCCATGCTCATTGGAGTAACCGGCCTTGTCATGGGAATTAAGGAACGGAGTATTCAGATTCCGCTCCGCCTTATGATTGGATGTATTCCACTGGTGATTTACGGAGTACTATTTTTGCTTTTATAAAGGATAGAAAAATATGCAGACAATAATGACAACTTTTAAGGATTACGGAGGAACGGGATATTATACCATCCTATTTGTTCTTTCCTTAATCTATTTGGGATTTACAGAGGAAGACAAACGCGTCCGGACGATTCTTGTATACATTCCGGCAGTAATGATGTTACTGTTCTTCCTTCCGGTATTTTATGTGTTGTATAACGAATTGGATAGCGGAACCTATTACCGGATTCTTTGGCTCATGCCAATGACTGTGGTAATCGCCTACGCAGGCTGTAAACTAATTGGTCACCATGTAAAATTAGGCGTGCTTGTGGCAGCGCTTGTATTAATTATCAGCGGAACCTGCGTATACAAGAGTCAGTACATCAGCAAGGCGGAAAACCTATACCATCTACCACAAGAAACCATTGAAATTTGCGATATGATTAAACCGGCAGAGGGAGAAGAACGTATCTGGGCGGTATTTCCGCCGGAGCAGGTGCATTTCGTGCGCCAATATACCACCACCATCCAAATGCCGTATGGACGTGAGAGTATTGAGACATCCTGGGGATACAGAAAGCATCCTCTTTGTGAACTCTTGATGAAAGAGTATGTTCCGGCCGAAGAACTTTCTGAGCTTTCCATTGAGAATAATTGTCACTATATTATTTTGTTAAAAAAGACGAAGATTGATGGAGATTTAAGCGAATACGCAATCGAATTAATCGGAGAAACAGAGAATTACTTGGTGTATCGGAACACACCGGTAGAATTTTATAAAAAGAATTAGAGATACGATAACAAACAGCGCTTTGAAAAGAAGAATTCAAAGCGCTGTTTTTGTGATGGGACTAAAAGAGTTCCTTTTAGTCAGGATGCAGCTACATATCGATCCTTCCTTTTCTTTCAATTAAAAACACCACCGGAAACAACTGATGGTGTCCTTATAAGGAGTCTAATCTATTTTTTCCATAATACGAAATCAGTCCGTAAAAGAGGTCTTTTTATCCGGGAAAATATACAAATCACCACGCGTTATGACTTGTATTGCTTCCTTATGGCGGTGCGTCTGAAGAAGAAAACGATTCTTGTGGTCAAAGATAAAGGTAAGCTTCTTCGTGTAAATACTCTCCCTGTCCGTATATTCACAAATATGTAAAGAAGCCTTGTATTTCTTCTTAATCTTCCAAATATCCATAAGTCCGATACCGCTTCCGCCTTCATTTGCATGAGTAGTATGAGGCTCATTACCAAGAGATTGGTAGGTGTCTAAGGAAAATGGAATACCGCTGTCTGAAATCTCCAAAAGAAAGTGGCCTTGTAAACTTCCCAGATGAATCAATACTTCTTTCTCAGCATTGGCATGCTTGGTTGCGATTAGAGCGTTATCAATCAAATCACCCAGCAGATGCAGAAGGTCGGCTTCTTCTATGGATTTACCAGCCAGTTCTTTCATATTTTCTTCCACATGTAATTTGTATGTAATACCGACTTCTTTTGCCCGTGTTTCCATAAAGGAAAGCATACCATCCACGGTGTGCAGTCCGGATTTTGGAAGTGCAGTTGTCTTTGCCAACTGCGTTTGTAAGATCCCTTGACGCTCCTTCGCCATATCCTGAAGCTGTGCACACAACTCCTTCCCGCGGGAAATCTGTTCAGTAGGAGTAGCATTCGTTGTATTTTCTAAGTGGTCTATTACGGCTGTCAGCATAGCATGAATAATCTTGTTGTCCTTATGAACAATTTGAGCTAGACGGGCATTGTCTGCTTCTAAGTCTGCTATGGCCTCCTTTTGGTTCGCAATTTCATCCTCCAAAGACTTCTCATTGGCTAGGCGTAGCTTCTCACGGTAGGTTTTCGTGATACGGTAACGCCAGTAGAAGAGTAAAGAAATTGAGGTCATTACTATAAACGAAAGCATTATTATACGTGAGAAAAAACTTGAATTATCTTTGCGTAATAATTCTACATTAATAATGAATAAGAAATATATTGATAGCATAATTCCTGTGGAAATTTGAGTTTTTCTTATTAAATAGGAAATGCCATTACGAAAACGACGAATACTCATTAGTAATATGATGATGCAATATTGTAGAATTGCTATTATCAGGTATGAAAGTGAATAAGGGATAGCATTTGCAGTTTTGTAAATGTTTAATAAAAAAATACAGACTATGGTATTAGAGAGAGCAGATATTGCAAAAGATAAACTGTAAGCAACAACCATAGTCATAAATGATAGAGAAGGTTGGATATTATAATATAAAGTAGAAAATATGAAATTGAGTAGAAATAGTAAAAACAGATGTGCCGAAAAATTTAGTTGAGATAGTGAATATGTAATTATAGATGATATTAGTGAGATAATTAGTGTAATACAGTAGATATATTTTTGATGGTTGTATGAATTTAGTAATTTGTTGTATACAAAATGACTACTGACACATATAGAGAAAATCCCAAATATATTAGATAACATATTACCTCCGCCTAGTAACAAAAAGTAACAAAAAGAATCGGACAAAAGCAAATTCAGACATAATGAAAAGGTACCTATACTTCCTCCTAAAAAAAGGAGGACAGAGTATGTGGGAAGAATTTGTTGACGCATGGTATAAAATGTTTTTTGGTTGATGGATATGTATCTATCAACTCTGCCACCAGATATGGTGGCTTTTTTTATGGAAAATGATAGGTTTATTGAAACTAAGAATTATGGTAAATATACCATAGTTTACACCTCATTCCGTATCTTCAACGCATAATAATGCACCAATTCCATGGTAGTTGGCATACCCTTTTCTGAATGAATTCTCGCAGTATAATATTTCAACAAATCCTCAATATCCGTATGCCGCCAAGCACTGCTGATAGCATTCTGCATGGCGCGTTCTACGCTGGAATCACTCTTTTGATACTTGGCAGCGATAGTGCTGGCAAGGTTGGCTTCCGGCTTGTGGTAGGTTAGTGTAATGGCGTCAATCAGGTAGCCATAGCCTACGGATTTCGGATTAATTCCGATTAAGTCAAGTTCACGCTGAATCCGTTGACGAAGCTTGCGCTCTTGGACCTCAGGAGAGCCTGTAACAGGCGTAGTTACAGCTTTTGAGGCATTCTTGGAAAGAATGCCTTCACGCATCATACGAAGAAATTCAATGACATATTGGGTGGAATAGTCTGCTTCGTATTTTGCCAAAATGAAATCAGCACCAAGCTTTCTGGCAGACTCATGGGTAATGGAACTGGAATTATTGGTGGTAACCAGTACGTATGGTGTATGGGTCAGCTCAAGCCGGGAGAGGCCTTGTAAATAGAAAAGCCCATTACCTCCGCCTTTGTGCAGTTCCAAGTCAAGAATCACAGCGTCCGGAAGGTGGTATTTGGTAAGCTCTAAGGCTTCCTGTGAATTATTGGTAATAGCCGTCAGGCTCATGTCGTCACACAAATCAAGATATCGTTCAAATTCAGTGCATATTGCGGTATCGTCTTCTACCAATAAAATGCTGAGTTGTCTGTCCATAATGCTGTTTCTCCCAATTTATACTAAAAATCCCTTCTTTGACTAAATTTTATTATATTCCAGAATGTGGCATAAAACAATAAAATCGCAAAAATATACAAGTATTCCAACTTGTACAAAACGAAAAGAAACAGTTTCCAATAAAAACCAACAAAAACCAACGAAAACCAACAAGCCTGGAAAGAGGGAAATCAGGCGGAAAGAGCACTAAAATAGTAAAAGACAGGAGAAATGGGGAGAAAAATATGGAAAAAACAGTTTTGGTGCTGGAGAGTGAGGAAAACAGGGCAGGGCATATTATTGATATTATCCATAGGACCTTGGAATATGTGCAGGTATACCGCGCAAGAAGTATTGATACGGCATATCGGATTTTGATGGAGCGGACCATAGATATTTTTGTGGTAAATGTGGTAGTGGAATGTGAGAATGCCACAGATACAGCGGGCATGGAACTGGCGGCAAGAATCCGGGAGATTCCCAAGTATGAGAGGACACCGATTATTATGATTTCCTCCTTGGAAGACAGCGATAGATATGCCTGCAAAGAATTGAATTGTATGGGGTATCTGGACCGTTCGTTTCCGGAAGATACGATGAAGGAACTTTTACAGAAGGCGTCCCGGTATCATACCTGGAGAAGCAATGGACGTACTTTGTTTTTCCGGAAAAATAAGGTGCTGTATTCCATATCGGTTCAGAAGGTTGTCTATATTGAGAAACAGGGTCAAATGGCAGTCATACATACCTCGGATAGGGATGTGATGGAGATTCCATACGTATCCTTGAAGGATATCATTTATATTGCAGACAGCAATAATTTGTTTTTCTGCAACCGGAGTGTTCTGGTAAATAAGCAGTATGTGTACGCGGTGGACGCGACCAACCGGCAGATTATGCTAAAGGAAGACTATGGGAATCTGGATATTGGCGTAACGCATATGAAGCAGGTACAGGAAGAACTGCTGGAATCCGGAGAAGGATGGTTAACGGTACGCAAGAACAATGTATATTATCGGATTCCGATGGAAGAATTTGTATACGGCGAGAGCAGTGAGCGGACGCTTCATATTCATCTTCGGAACGGAAGTATGATAGAAGTGGCGCAAAAACCAATCCAGTATATTTTAGAACAGGAAAAGGAACAAAGGCTGCTTCAAGGCGCCAGAAGCATGGTAATCAACAAGGATTATATATCCGGTTTTGATAAGAAAACAGGGAACATTCGCTTAGAAGACGGTAGATTTTTGCGGATTGGGAGAGCCTATGCAGGCAAGATAAAAGAATATTGCAAACAGCAGGAAGGAAAGAAATAAGAAATGTTTCTTTCCTCTTTCTTTTGTGAAAAGAAAACGACAGTTATGTCAACAAGAAAAATATCATTTAAATAATGAAAAAAAGAAAAAATACAGCAAAAAGCCACAAATTTACATCTTTTCCCTCTTCTATATTTTGTACCTTATTGTTATAATTAGTATATATGTGTAAAAATAGTGCGAATAATCGAGTTATGTAAATTATATTGAACGAGAAGAGGTACAGATGAAACAAAGGATTAGGAAACGCATATTGTCATTGGTGTTATGTCTACTAATGATTCTCAGTAATTCCATTACGGCTTTTGCAACACAGGGGGAGGAGACCATAGAACCGACCTCTATGTTGGTGGATGTGGAGGAAGCACAGGAAAGCTTAAAGGAACTCCTTGCAGAACAGGAAGTTCCGGCACTTTTGTATATGAAGGATATTTATACCATCAAAGCAGAGCCGGGGCATGAGAGCGGGGATGTTGCCTCCATTTCCGGCGGACAGCAGGTATGGATTACCGGTGTGGATGAAGACGAACATGGAAATGTTTGGTATCAGGTCAGCTACCGGTATGAGGAAGGTGAGCTTGCAGGCTATATCGAGAGACAGTATCTGGCATTTTCCGATGAGCGTTTGTTAGAGTGGGAAGGAATCCATGTTCTTTCCATGCGTATGTGGGCAAGACGTTCAACGGATTATGGTGATGTGGAGCAGTTTCCGCAGTCCTACCAGGCGGCTCTTTATAAATTAAAACAACAGCATCCGAATTGGAAGTTTGTCAAATTTGAGACGGGACTTGATTGGAATACCGTTGTTGATTTACAGAGTAAAAATGGAACCAGCTTGATTCCGATTGGTTCGGGGGGAGCATGGAAGGAAAGTGATTATCAGGTAGAACCGGGATGGGTAAATGCATCGGACGCTGCCATTAAGTACTGTTTAGACCCGAGAAACGGTTTGGCGGAGAAATTGATATTCCAGTTTGAACAACTTACCTATAATGCCTCCTACCATTCCAAGGAGACAACGCAGATGGTTTTGAATGGAACTTTTATGGAAAAGAATGTTCCGGGTGAGAGTATGTCCTATGCAGATGCATTTATGCATGTTGCGGTAAAACGGAAATTGAGTCCGATTATGCTGGTTGCCCGTGTTAGGCAGGAACAGGGAGACGGTAAGTCCGGTTTAATCTCCGGTATGTATCCGGGCTATGAAGGATACTACAATTATTTCAATATTAAAGCCGCCGGTCAAACCACGGATGAGATTATCAGAAACGGTTTGGCGTGGGCAAAGCAGGAGGGATGGAATACTCCTCTTGATTCCTTAATGGGTGGTTCCGAATTTTTAGCTAATAAATATATTAATCAGGGTCAGGATACTTTGTATCTGCAAAAGTTTGATGTGGACAGCAGTTATAATCAAATCTGCTGGCACCAGTATATGACTAACATTAAGGCACCAACCAGCGAAGCAAAATCTACCTATAATGCGTATGACAAGGCGGGAATTGTGGATGCACCGTTTGTATTTAAGATTCCGGTATTTAATAACATGCCTTCGTATGCATGCTCAGAACCGGGAAGCGAAGACAAGGTTACATTAAATGTATCTTCTATTGATAATCTTCCGGTAGACGGAACTGCTACATTGGTTTCCTATATCAATGGTTCCCAGAATACAGGTGTTGCCATGAAATACACAAGCTCTGATGAAAAGGTGGCAAAGGTAGATAACAATGGTGTGGTAACAGGTATCAAGCCGGGAGATGCGACCATTACCTGTGTACGTGCGGAGAATCCGGATGGGGCAACATCGGCAACCTGTAAGATAACCGTTATTAAGGGAGATATTTCCATATCCGATGTGGATATGCCGGAAATAGAAGTTACCTATTCACCAAAACAGACATTGGAGGACATTGACCTTCCGGATGGATTTGATTGGGTGAATGATTCCATTGTTCCTGTTGTTGGAAATAGCGGATACAATGCGTCTTACAATCCGGATACAAGTAAATATAATACTATTACGGTAACCGTACCGGTTCTTGTAAATAAAGCAGTAATCAGTCAGTCCGACCTTTCCTTACCAAGCGGATTAAAAACAGTAGCAGGAGCGGAATTGCGCTCCGTAGCATTGCCGGCAGGTTTTGTGTGGGACGACGCTTTTGCAATTGTTCCTAAGAAAGCAGGAACTTATACCTATACAGCCTCCTACTGTATGGACGAAGCGAATTATGAAGTGGTAAGCGGTATTACCCTTTCTGTAGAAGTGGAATGTAAAACCCATGAATTCGGAGAATGGGAAGGAACCCACGCAACCTGTACAGAGGATGGAACATTAATCCGCACCTGTAGTATTTGCGGGGAGAAGGAAACCGTTACAGAAAAGGCATTACAGCATAATCACACCAGTGAAATTACGAAGGAACCGACTATTTTATCCGTGGGTATCCGCACCTACACCTGTGTAAACTGTGGCGATACGTATGAAGTCGAGATTCCGGCATTGGTGGCACCTCATGAGCATGATTATAAAGAAACTATTACGGTAGAGCCTACTTGTGAGCAGACCGGAATTAAGACCATCAGCTGTGACTGCGAAGATGTCTATACAGAGGTAATCGAGGCATTGGGCCATGATTTGGTCGATGGGGCATGTACCCGCTGTGATTACAAAGTGCAGACCTTGCCGGAGCATAGCCATTCCTTTACTTTCTCAGGAAGCACAGAGACTTGTACCGAGGATGGAGTAGCAACTTACATTTGTGGTTGCGGCGAGTCTTATACAGAAGAAACCAAGGCGTTGGGTCATGACATGAAAGATGGCGTATGTGACCGATGCGGATTCGAAGAAGAAAAGGATGATGATGACGATAGTATATTAGATGACGGTCTGTCCGGCGGTAATTCCGGTTCTTCCGGAGATGAATCGGACGATTCGGATAATAATACCGGAAATGAATCGGGTGGTAATTCCGACGATAATAAGGATGATGACCAGACAAAGCCGGGCGGCTCAGATAATCAGGGTGGCTCAGACAATACTATCGGAAATGAATCAGGTGGTAACTCCGACGATAATAAGGATGATGACCAGACAAAGCCGGGCGGCTCAGATAATCAGGGTGGCTCAGACAATACTACCGGAAATGAATCAGGTGGTAACTCCGACGATAATA
>JAZSEL010000003.1:0-2841 GCA_045531685.1 Lachnospiraceae bacterium
AACAAAACAAAGCAACGCCCACCAAGAGCCCAAAACTAAAGGAATTGATAAAAACAACCAAATTGTAACTGCATACATTGGATGGCGAACAATTTTGTACATTCCTGTGTCCACAACTTTTTGATTTTCTTGAACTTCCACCGTGCGTGAAAGATATGCGTTTTCTCTCATCACTTCTGCATAAAGTCCATAGGAAATTAGCAAAATCACACATGCAACGCTTACAACCCAATGAGGAACTTTGGACCAACCGAATTTAAAATCTAAGGCGGCAATCACAAATCCCAAAAGAAAAATCAAAGCAGAAAATTTTACAACGCCTTGTTGAGTTTTTTCCTTTTCCTTTGAAGAAAGTCGCTTTTTCAACAAATCAGGAGCTTTAAAAAATAGAACAATTCCCAAAATCATCATTGGCACAAAAAGCAAGGCAATAAAAAGCCAACCATTAAAATAATTAATAGTTCCTGCAGGCAAAAATAACAAAGCACCAACTAAAATGATTCCTGCAAAAAACTTTGCAAGTGTGTTTAATAAAAGTTTTGATTTTTCCATAACTACCCTTCCTTTGTCGTATATGTATTCATTCAAGTTCACCTACAAATTCAAATTTATCTAACTGTTCTACAAATTGGAATTTGTTTGATTATTTGTTGCTAACAATGATATATGCATTGTCTGTTTCAAAAACATTTGCAACATTCATAGACGATGCATATATAAGAGAAATAATGTTGTCAGATGTATCAGGGTATATTTTAACTTTGCGAGTTCCCATATCAATGTACTCGCTTTGATTTTTGTCAATAGATAAACAAAAAATACCACCATCATTTAACAATGCGGCAACTTTTAATATGACTTGTTTTTTATCCTTAAAATGCATCATTGTAAGCGATGAGTAAATTACATCAAAGGTCTCAACAAAACCGTATTCGTTAAAATCACCACAAACAAAGCAAATGTTAGAATAATCTTTTAGGTTTTCTCTTGCTCGTTCTATGGTCTTGGGCGAAATATCTATTCCTGTTAATTTCATACAGTATGGAGCAACCTTTACAGCAATTCTTCCTGTTCCTATACCAATTTCAAGAACATTTTTATTATTGGAAAGTTCTAATGATTCTAAAAATAGTTCTCCATCCCATCCGTTCATATATTCTTGTAGTGGAGGTGGGTCACGAAAAGGGTCGTTATTTTCATCCACTAATAAATCATAATGAGTAATTACATCCATAACACACATACCTACAAATTCAAATTCTTGCGTGCTTTCAATCTCTCAGTAAGACTGAAATTTTACGTACTTGCACATATTATCTTTCACAAATGAAATACGCATTACCGTCAAACAATTCTCCTTTTATTGTGCCATATAAGCATAAAGCGTAACCCATTTATTCTCTTCACCAACGTTTCCAACTTTAAATGCCGGCACACTTTTGGATGCTGTCAAAATATATCTTCCGTTATCTAACCTAAATTGATTCAATACTTTGTATCCAGCCTGCATAGCCTCAGAATCCGTTGCACACCCTAAAACTCTTAAAGCATAAAGAATATTATGCGCTCCAACCTTAATTGGGTCGGAAGGGAAGAAAGTGCCCAACATAACGTCAACCATTGGTGTCTTCATATCATCTGTTCTATAAAAAATGTTCCTTTTAGTAAAATAGTGTGCCAATTCACTCTCACATTCCATCTTATATCCTAACAAATGCAGTTCAGCAACAAGTAAAAGATACTCTACCGTTAATCTCGCACAACTCTTATGAGGTTTTTTCGGATCATTAATTTTTTTATTTGTACTGATACATCCAAAGCCTCCATCTTCCTTAATCTTGCCTAAAACATAATCAATTTCATTTTTTACAACCTCTTCTTGATAATATCCTAATTTGACGAGGTTTCTAAGCAAATATGGTTCCCCACAAAGCATCTTAAATCCAGTACTCTCAATTAATCCAAACACCTCATCATCTATGTCTTTTCCAATATCGTCACGGGTCAATCCCCATTCAGCAAATGCCATGATAGCATCAAACTTAGCCCAAGGCTTTTCTGTTCTAAGTTTTTTCAGTGCTCGTTCGTATACTCTACTTTGCAACAGTAATTTTTTGCACTCAATGACCTTTTCATCATCATCCGGCAACTTCTCATACTCCTTCAGAGTTCTAAGCCTCACTTCCGGTGTTTCTTCCTCCAACAGCCACTCTAAAATTGAATTATCCATTTTTCCTCCTAATTTTGCGCCAATAATTCCTTTTTAACTTATACAGTACATTTTTAACATCAACGACACATCTCACTGCACTTTATTAATCGGAATACAGATTTCACTCACATAATCTTTTGCCATCGGATTTCCCGGCAAGTAATTTTCAATATAATACTCCGGTATCAGTTCGTATTCTGTTATCGGAAGCCACTCGTTATATATTTTATCCCACATGGCTTGAATCGCTTTAGATGATGGTCCAACACAGCGGAATACCGCCCAGGAATATTCCGGAATATGTATAATCTCAAATCCTTCAGGAACTCCATCCACATCAGAAGCTTTGCACCCAATTCCATACTGAAGCACATCACTATCTGTCTTCTTATGTGCGCAAATTCCTAAGTATCTCGGTATCTTTCTATATTCTTCGTTTTCATAATATTCATCCCAGAATATAGGTATTTCCTTCTCACTTGTTTCTACATGGAAAGTCTTCGTATGTACAAGTAAATCCATAGCTTCCCACTTTTCAATTTGGTATTCCATAATACTGCCTCCTTCGATTGTGATTCGGATTGTATACCGATTCATAAACTTAATAGGACTACCTTTTCTGACTTGCA
>JAZSEL010000041.1:0-35330 GCA_045531685.1 Lachnospiraceae bacterium
GCCACACAGGGCTTAGCTAACTATGTGCTTAAGCAGGGCGGTGCAGATAAGGGAGTAGCGATTGCTTACGATTCCCGTTTTATGTCTCCGGAATTTGCAGATGAGGCGGCACTTTGCCTGGCGGCAAACGGAATCAAGACCTATGTGTTTGATGCCCTTCGTCCTACACCGGAATTATCTTTTGCACTCCGCAAATTGGGTTGCATTTCCGGTATTGTAATCACAGCCAGCCATAACCCGCCGGAATACAATGGCTATAAGGTATATTGGGAAGACGGCGCCCAGATTACGGCACCAAAGGATAAAGAGATTATCACTGAGGTAAAAAATGTAACGGATTATTACATGGTAAAAACCATGGATAAAGAAGCTGCCATGGCGGCCGGATTGTATCAGGTAATCGGCAAAGAAATTGACGATGCCTACATGGAAGAATTGAAGAAGCAGATTATCCATCCGGAAGTAATTACGGAGATGGCAGAAGATATTTCCATCGTATATACACCTCTTCACGGAACAGGAAATGTACCGGTAAGAAGAGTTCTTGAGGAACTTGGATTTAAGAAGGTATATGTGGTGCCGGAGCAGGAAATGCCGGACCCTAAATTTACCACATTGGAATATCCAAATCCGGAAGATCCCAAAGCCTTTACAATGGCTCTTGATTTGGCAAAAGAAAAGAACGCAGATATCGTTTTAGCAACTGATCCGGACGCAGACAGACTCGGAATTTATGCTCTGGATACCAAGAGTGGGGAATACATTCCGTTTACGGGAAATATGTCCGGCATGCTGATTGCGGATTATATTTTACGTGAGCGAAAAGCAACAGGAACCATGCCTGTGAATCCGGCTTTGGTAAAAACAATCGTAACCACCAATATGGCGGATGTGATTGCCAAAGAATATGATGTAACATTAATCGAAGTGTTAACCGGTTTCAAATTCATCGGTGAGCAGATTAAATTTTTTGAACAAACCGGTTCCAATAATTATGTATTTGGCTTGGAAGAAAGCTATGGCTGTCTTGCCGGAACCCATGCCCGTGATAAAGATGCGGTTGTAGCGGTAATGTGCCTCTGCGAAGTGGCCGCATGGTGCAAAAAGAACGGAAAAACCGTATGGGATCGGATGGTTGAAATGTATGAAAGCTACGGCTATTTCAAAGAAGACCTCTATACCATTACATTAAAGGGAATTGACGGTTCCAAGCAGATTGCAGAGATTATGGACAAATTACGTAACAATCCTCCAAAAGCATTTGGCGATTTAGAGGTTGTTTCTGTGCGTGATTATCAGTGTGATAAGATTGTAAATCTTGTGACAGGAGAAGAAAGTACAACAGGACTTCCAAAATCAAATGTACTCTACTTTGATTTAACAAATGATTCTTGGTGCTGTGCACGTCCTTCCGGAACAGAGCCAAAGATTAAGTTCTACATGGGCGTTAAGGGTAACGGACTTAAGGATGCGGAGGAAAAGAACGCAAACTTAACGGAAGAATTGAAGAAGGTTGTATTAGGCTAAACGTATGAGTATTACAGCTAATCTTAAGAAAACGTATTATTATTTGAAGAAAAACGGAATATCAGATACGTATATTGCAGTGAGAGAACGGCTGTATGCCCGTACGTCACCGCTCTATATGGCAGGCTATACCTATGTCCCTGTGCCGGAAGAGGAATTAGAGAAACAGAGGCAGACGGTATTTGATACAAAGTGCAAATTCAGTATTCTTGTGCCGATGTATGAAACCAAACCGGAATTTGCCAAGGCAATGATTGATTCTGTAGTAAACCAGACTTACACGGATTGGGAATTAATCTTAGCGGATGCATCTAAGACGGATATTGTTAAGGATTTGGTGTGTGATTATAGTGCTGATTCCCGAATCCGATATGTACGCATTTCTGAAAATCGCGGAATCTCAGAAAATACCAACGAAGCACTAAAATATGCAACCGGTGACTATGTTGGATTGCTTGATCATGATGATTTTTTGACGCCTGATGCCCTCTTTGAAATGATGGTCGCAATTGATAGGGCAGTGAAAGAGGGAAAAGAAGCGGCATTTGTTTATTCGGATGAAGATAAATGCGATACAAATGCACAGATTTACTACGAACCTCACGTTAAATCAGGATTTAACTGGGATTTATTGCTTTCCAATAACTATATTTGCCACTTTTTAGTGATGAAATCGGATTTAATCAAGAAACTTGGCTTCCGTAAAGAGTATGATGGAGCCCAGGATTTTGACTTGGTACTGCGTGCATCCATGGAAAAAGCACCGGAGGATGTTATTCTTCATGTAGAAAAGGTGCTTTATCATTGGAGATGCCATGATTTATCCACGGCGGCCAATCCGCAGAGCAAACTGTATGCGTATGAAGCCGGTAAGCGGGCAGTGGAAGCAACATTAAAAGCGTTTTTGGTACGTATGCATGGAGCAGAGGCGGTACGCGAAGCAGATAATACGACTGAAAAAGAGCATAATACAGATGGTGACTCTGCTATGAATACAGATTCCGGTAGTGGTAGAAATGGATTTTATGTAAACAATGTATTGGTTCGTGTGATCCACACAAAGCATAATGGCTTCTACCGTGTTGTATACGGTAGCGGTACAGCAGAAGATATCTTTGCGGTTAGAAAAGACGTGGAAATTATAGCCGGTCCGGTTATAAAGAATGGAAAAATAACATCTGGTATTTTAAATAAAGAAGGCGTTTGCGATTATGCAGGATTGCCTGCCGGATTTAGCGGATACATGCATAGAATGGCGCTCCAGCAGGATTGTGTGTGTGTTGACATACAGAATGCAGTTGGCCGTCAGGGGCTCCTGAATGTGTCGGAGCATGCGAACGATGAAATGAGAAAAATAAATCATGATTTAATGACGGAAAAAGGCTTGCTGATTCTGTATGATCCGGAATTTGTGCGATAAAAAGAATAGAAAAATGCATTGCATTATGTAAACAGAAATGAATTCTTTACTCGTCATAGAATGGAATAGAGAGCATTGAGTGTTTTCTATCTGAGAACTAAAGAATTCGGATAAAGAGTAGGTGCAAGAATAAAATCGGAGATAGGAATTGTAAATGAAAACCACCATTATCATCCCAAACTATAATGGAATTGAATATTTGAAGGATTGTCTTGCTTCTTTGCAGAAGTGTGAACCGAACGACTTCCATATTATAGTTGTGGATAATGGTTCTACGGACGGAAGTGTTGAACTGTTAAAGGAAAAGTATCCGGAAGTGGAGAGCATATTCTTGTCAGAGAACACCGGATTTGCACCGGCGGTTAACAGAGGATTAGAGAGAACAAAGACGCCATACGCGATATTACTTAATAATGATATTGTAGTGGAGCCTGATTTTGTCAGCAAAATGGAACAGGCGATGGAAAGCCATAAGAATTGTTTCTCTGTCAGTGCCAAGATGCTTCAGATGCATCAGCCGCAGTTATTAGACGGAGCCGGAGACTTATACTGTGCTCTTGGCTGGGCATTTGCATTGGGCAAGGGCAAAACGGCTTCCGACCACTACACAAAACCTGCTAAAATTTTCAGTAGCTGTGGCGGCGCTGTTATCTATCGTATGGATATCCTGAACAAAATCGGATATTTTGATGAGAACCATTTTGCTTATTTGGAAGATGTGGACCTTGGCTACCGTGCGAAAATCCATGGTTATGACAATTGGTATGAACCATCCGCAATTGTATACCATGCCGGAAGCGCATTCAGTGGCTCCCGTTACAATGAATTCAAGACAAAGCTTGCTTCAAGAAACAGCATATATATTATTTTAAAAAATATGCCACTCTTACAGATTATTATTAATCTGCCTTTCTTATTGTTGGGATTTTTGACAAAGATTGTCTTTTTTATAAAGAAAGGACATGGCAATACTTATTGTATGGGACTTGTTAATGGTTTTAAACTTTATTTTTCCAAAGAGGGAAGAAAACATAAGGTTCCGTTTATACCTGCAAATTTGGTTCACTATATAAGAATTGAATTGGAATTGTTGTGGAATGTAATAAGAAGAGTGCTTGGATGATTTTAGGCAAGAATCGAGAAAAAATGTACCATTGCCTAAATAGAGCAAAACAGGAAGAATAATAGGCTTAATTTTCTTATAAATGAGCGTGGTATAGGTGTGATATTCCTATTATTTTACTTTTACCGCTTAATAAAAATTTAAGTTGTGATTCTTGTAATAATATTGTAATATAAGTGATAGTATATAACACAGGGTGGAAGTATGATTAAGGACAACCAAAAATACTTTAACAGATTGCATGTAGTTATTGATGCACTGGTCATAATAGGTTCCTATATGCTTTCCTGGTATTTAAAGTTTGAAGGACCTTTCGCGGATAAATCTAAGGGCGCGCATTCAATGGAATTCTATTTTGCCGCTCTTTATTTTGTTGTCCCGATTTATATGATTTTATACTACATGAATAAGCTCTACACTCCGAAACGTACCCAGAGGGTAGAGACCGTGTTCACCAATGTGTTTAAAGCCAATGTAGCAGGCTCCATTGCATTCATGGTTGCTTTGACGGCATTCAAGATTGAAGACTTTTCCCGAGGTCTTATCTTTATTTTCTTTGTAGTGAATGTGGTATTGACTCTGTTTGTCAGATGCTTTATCCGCTATATCCTCCGCTTTTTCAGGAAAAAAGGATATAACCTGAAGCATATTCTGTTAGTAGGATATTCCAGGGCGGCAGAAGAATATATCAGCAGAATCATTGCCAATCCGCAGTGGGGATATGTAATTAGAGGAATCTTGGATGACCATATTCCTAGAGGGACTTCTTACAAAGGGGTTAAGGTCATTGGCACCATTGATAATTTAAATGGAATTTTACCGGTCAGTGCTTTGGATGAGATAGCGGTAACCCTGTCTCTTGCCGATTATGACCATTTAGAAAAAATTGTAGGATTGTGTGAAAAATCCGGTGTCCATACCAAATTTATTCCGGACTATCATAGTTTAATTCCGAATAAACCATATACGGAGGATTTAATGGGGCTTCCCCTTATTAACATCCGTTATGTACCGTTAACCAATACGTTAAATGCAGTGGCGAAGAGATGTGTGGATATTGTTGGCTCTTTTTGCGGAATTGTGGTATTATCCCCATTGTTGCTGATTGTAGCAATCGTAGTGAAATGTACCAGCAGGGGTCCTGTTATTTTTACACAGGAGCGTGTGGGATTACACAATAAACCGTTTAAGATGTACAAATTCCGTACCATGAAGGTGCAAAAGCCGGGCGAAGAATTGAAGGGATGGACAGTAAAAGATGATCCCCGTGTAACAAAGACCGGCAAATTCTTACGCAGAACCAGTATTGACGAATTGCCACAGTTGTTTAATATATTAAAGGGCGATATGTCCATAGTGGGACCGCGGCCGGAGCGTCCGCAGTATGTGGAGAAGTTCAGAGAGGAAATTCCGCGTTACATGATTAAGCATCAGGTGCGTCCGGGATTGACAGGCTGGGCACAGGTAAACGGATACCGTGGAGATACCTCCATTCGCAGACGAATCGATTATGATTTGTACTATATTGAAAACTGGACCATGGGATTTGATTTTAAAATTATGTTTATGACTATATTTAAGGGCTTTGTAAATGAAAATGCCTATTAGTAACAGGAGATGAGAGATGGCGACGAATCAGACAGGAAAGAAGAAAAAGGGTAGTGCGGCAGCCGCAAGAAAGGCAAAGAAGAAACAAAAGAGAATTGCATTGTTTATTATTGAAATTCTTGTGTTAGCAGTGTTGGTAGTGGTTCTTTATACCGTACTTAAAGCAGAAAATATCCAGAAAATTACGGTTGATGAGGACAATATCAATAAAGTCTTCAATGAAAAAGTAGAAGAGAATGAGGCATTAAAGGGGTATCGGAACATTGCTTTGTTTGGTGTTGACTCAAGAGAAGGGGACTTAGGCAAGGGTACACGAAGTGATTCCATAATTATTGCTTCCATTAACGAAGATACGGGAGAGATTAACCTTTGCAGCGTTTACCGTGATACCTATCTTAATTTGAGTAACGACAGTTATAATAAATGTAACTCCGCATATGCCAAGGGGGGTCCGGAGCAGGCCATTATCATGCTGAACATGAACCTGGACTTAAACATCACCGATTATGTGACCATTGGTTTTGACGGATTAATTGATGTAATTGATTCCTTTGGCGGGGTTATGGTGGATGTTTCCGAGGCTGAGATTTCCCATCTGAATAATTATCAGATTAGTATGGTAGGTACTACCAGTGACGGACAGACATTTACAGCAACAGAAGGAAAAGATTATACAGCGGTAACAACAGCCGGTTATCAGAAGCTTAACGGCCTCCAGGCAACAGCATATTGCCGTATCCGCCATGTAGGTGATGACTTTGAACGTGCAGAGCGTCAAAGAGAGGTTCTTGCGGCAGTTATGGATGAGGCAAAGAAAGCTTCCGTTACGGATTTAAATAAGATTTTAGATAAAGTACTTCCAAATGTAGCAACTTCCCTGGATGTGGATGAAATGGTTGCTATGCTTGGAGATGTGACAAAGTATAAGATTACAGGAAGTGATGGTTTCCCATTTGAGTCCCATCGTGCAACCGGTAAGGTAGGTGGCAAGGGAAGCTGCGTTATTCCGAATAATTTAGAGCAGAATGTAGTAATGTTACATGAATTTTTGTTTGGAGATGAAGAGTATACCGTATCCAGTCAGGTGAAGTCATATAGTGATAAGATTGCCTTGGATACCGGATATTCCGGAGTACAATAATAGCAAAAGATAGCCAAAGAGGGCCTAATATACAGGCTCTCTTTTTGGATGGAAGAGAGGGTTTTATGTTGATAGACATTATCATCCCAACCTATAAGCCGGATGAAAAATTTAAACGTCTCATAGAAATGTTGGAAAAACAGACGGCAGACATCAATAAGATTATTGTAGTGAATACAGAAGAAAAGTATATGGAAGACTTCTGTGTGGGAACCACGTTTTTGGCGGACCATAAGAAGATGACCATTCATCATATTTCCCGGAAAGAATTTGACCATGGAAGAAGCAGAAACTACGGAGCGAAAAAAGCGGAAGGGGATATTCTTGTATATATGACCCAGGATGCCATTCCGAAGGACGAATACGTAATAGAAAGATTGGTGGCTCCTATAGTAAAGGATGAGAGAGTGGCCTGTTCCTATGCAAGGCAGTTGCCTGCAGCAGACAGCACCATGGCAGAGAAGCTGACAAGGGAATTTAATTATCCGGATACTGAGAGGATAAAAACAAAAGCGGATAAAGAAGAATTGGGAATAAAGACGTATTTCTGTTCCAATGTATGTTGCGCTTACAATGGCCGCATTTTCAGGGAATTGGAGGGATTTGTTCATCGGGCGATTTTTAATGAGGACATGATTTTTGCGGCAAAGGCAATTGAGAATGGATACCGCATTGCTTATGCAGCAAAGGCAGAGGTGATTCATTCCCATAATTATACTCCTATGCAGCAGTTTCACAGGAATTTTGATTTGGGGGTATCACAGGCGGAGCATCCGGAGATTTTTGCTGCAATTTCATCGGAAACAGAGGGAATTAAGATGGTAAAAGATACCATTGGAAGATTAAAACAGGAAGGCTACGCGAAGGAAATTCCTAATTATATTGTAACGAGTGGATGCAAGTATATTGGCTATCGTATGGGAAAGGCGTATAGAAAGCTGCCTATGTGGCTGATTCGTAAATGCACCATGAATCCAATGTATTGGAAATGATTGTTTCTTGAGAGTTGTTAGGGGAAGAGTTAATATTAATAATTAGTGATAAGGGAATTGGGGATTCCGGAAAGGATTCGTATGTGTGGAATTGTTGGATATGTAGGAAAAGAGCAGGCGGCACCGATTATTTTAGACGGGTTATCCAAGCTGGAGTACCGGGGATACGACTCGGCAGGAATGGCTGTTTACGGTGACGGACAGATTCAGATTGAAAAGTCGGTAGGGCGTTTAAAGGCATTGGAAGAGTTGACGCATGATGGAGCAACTATGCCCGGCTTTTTGGGAATCGGGCACACCAGATGGGCGACTCACGGGGCGCCAAGTGATGTGAATTCCCACCCCCATTATAATCGGGAGGAAACCATTGCCGTTGTACACAATGGAATTATTGAAAATTATATTCCTTTGAAAAACCGTTTGATGAAAAAAGGCTATTCCTTTGTATCAGAAACGGATACAGAGGTAATTGCCCATTTGTTGGATTATTATTACAAGGGCAATCCATTGGAGGCCATTACTAAGGTGTTACATCGTGTTGAGGGTTCTTATGCATTGGGGATTCTGTTTGCGGATTATCCGGATACCTTGTATGCGGTACGCAAGGACAGTCCTCTGATTGTAGGAAAAAATGATGGCGGATGCTTTATTGCTTCGGATGTGCCAGCCATTCTTAAGTATACCCGTAATGTATATTACGTGGACAATCAGGAAGTGGCGGTAATGACCGGCTCGGAGTTGCATTTCTATTCGGTTGATGAGGAAGAATTGGAAAAGGAATCCGTTACCATTGAGTGGGATGCTTCAGCAGCGGAAAAGGGCGGATATGAGCATTTCATGTTAAAGGAAATGCATGAACAGGCAAAAACGGTCATGGATACCATGAATCCGCGTATCAAAAATGACGAGATTGTAATTGAAGAGCTGGGACTGACAGACGAAGAAATCTGTAAATTAAGCCGCATTTATATGGTTGCCTGCGGTTCGGCTTATCATGCGGCTATGACAGGGAAATATGTTATGGAGGGGATTGCAAGAATTCCGGTGGAAGTAGACCTTGCCAGTGAATTCCGGTATCGTGACCCGATTTTGGATGAGAATTCCCTTGTGGTGGTAGTCAGCCAGTCAGGAGAAACCGCGGATACCCTTGCAGCATTGCGGGAGGCACAGAAGCGTGGGTGCAGGGTACTTGGTATTGTAAATGTTGTGGGAAGTTCCATAGCAAGAGAGGCCGACAATGTAATGTATACCTGGGCAGGACCGGAAATTGCGGTGGCAACCACAAAGGCCTATTCGGCACAGTTAATCGCCCTGTATCTTCTTTCTGTTAAATTTGCAGATGTAAGGGGAAAAATCAGCCGGGAGGAATTGCACGGTTATCTGGAGGATTTGAAGAGACTTCCGCAGCAGATTGAATTGGTAATGCATAATACGGAGCGTATCCAACGCTTTGCAAACAGATATATTGCAGCCAAGGACATTTTCTTTATCGGACGGGGAATTGACTATGCAATTTCACTGGAAGCGTCATTGAAATTAAAGGAAATTTCCTATATTCATTCAGAAGCCTATGCAGCAGGAGAACTGAAGCACGGAACCATTTCCCTGATTGAAGAGGGCACCTTGGTGGCGGCAGTATCTACCCAGCCGGCATTGTATAAAAAGTCCCTCAGCAATATTGTGGAAGTAAAATCCAGAGGAGCGTTTGTTTTGGCTGTTACCAATGTAGGGAATACCGAAATGGAAAAAACGGCGGATTATGTGATATATATTCCGGAGACCAATCCGTACTTTACGGATTCTCTGGCGATTATTCCGCTGCAGCTGTTTGCATATTATGTATCGGTGGGCAAGGGTTGTGATGTGGATAAACCAAGGAACCTGGCCAAGTCGGTTACAGTGGAGTAATAAGGAATAGAGGATGCTTTAACGGTATTTGGATAAAAAGAGCAATCAAAATGTTACGGGAATGTTACATTTTGGTTGCTTTTTTTGATTTGTAATGGTATTCTTGAAAAAGATGATAAACGTGGAAACATGAGGGTGGTCCTCATGACAACCGCAACTTGCACCAGCCCCCTAGGTTAACGCTTTTAAAATCCGGAAATACCCCGGCAGATGCCCGTGTATGACGGATTGTGAAAAGAAATGGAGTAAGAGGCAGAATAGTAATGAAAGTAGCTTGCAGTGAAATCTGTCAGGTTTGTTTTTGTTATTTTTCTGTCTCTTTTTGTATGTATGCGGATTGAAAATACGCGCTGCAATAAGGGATTTTTTTATGGGAGCAAAAGGAAGAGAAAATTTGCAATTCGTATATAGGAATTGGGTCATTATTTTACTTGGATTGTTGTTTTTGGTTGAAGTAATAGTAATGTATGCATTTGGTGAACATATTTATGCCAGCATTCATGATAATCTGGATTTGCATGTTTTGGATTTACACCTTCTGAAAGATAACAATCTGTTTTTTGCAAAAGACGGCATGCTGCCGAAGTTAGATGGGATTTCAAGAAATTACTTCTTTTCGGAGTGGTCGGCATATAGTTGGCTCTATCTGTTATTGCCTACGGAATATGCTTATATTACGGGATATTTACTAAAAACAATAATGGGCGTAGGGTTTTTCCTGCTTTTGGCAAGGTTTGTACTTCCGAATCGTTATGAAAAATACCGGACAATTCTTTGGATATGTGCCTTTGCATTTGGGAGCCTGCCGTTGTATTCGGTATTTGCATGGTATTTTGTGTCCATTCCTTTAGTCATCTATTTATTGTTGCGGATATATAGAACCCCTTGCATAAAGTGGTATATTGCCCTGTTTTTTTATCCGTTGTTGTCCTATTTTTCCTTTTTCGGGGTATTTATTCTGGGTTACCTGGTTTTGGCAGCAATAGGGTGTTCGATAAAAAACAGGAAAATAACCTATTCCTTATTTGGGGCAGTCATTGTTCTTTCGGCGGGATACATGGCAATGGAATACCGGTTGTTTGGTGTCATGCTTTTTGATAATACAGAGACTATCCGGGATACCATGATAATGAATGACTGGAGCATGGCTGAGGTATGTGAGCAGATATGGATTACCTTTCGGGAAGGTATTTTTCATGCGGAATCCTGCCAGAAGTGGTTGGTAATGCCGGTGTGTATGTTGGCGTTTGTCATGGTAAATGTGGCTTATATCCGCAGAAAAGAGTATGCGCGCATGGGGAAAGAACCGTTAAATCAGGTGCTTGCCTTTATTCTGTTTAACTGTGCGATTTACGGCTTTTACGGTTTTGAACCGATAAGAGGATGGATTGAGGGACTGGTACCGGTGATTAAAGGCCTGCAGCTAAACCGTACCGTATACTTCAATACTTTTTTGTGGTATGTGGCGTTGGGAATTGTTCTGGCAAAGCTGGTAGACAAAGGAAAAGAAAATCTGGCTGTAATAATTGGATGTATGGCAGTGCTCATAGTGTTTATGACACCGGGACGGTATAACGATTTTTATAATACCTGTTTCAATCATGTATATGAGCTGGTAAAGGGAGTACAAAGCAATAATCTTGACTTTGCGGAATATTATTCCACGGAGCTTATGGAAGAAATAAAGGAAGACATTGATTACAATGGAGAAAAGAGCGTAGCGTTCGGATTGAATCCGGCAGTGTTGGAATACAGCAATATCTGGACGTTGGATGGATGTATCAGCTATTACACCCAGGAATATAAAGAAGAGTTCCGCAAACTGATTGCTCCGGCGTTGGATAACAATGAGTCTTCGGCAGCGTATTTTGACGATTGGGGAGCAAGGGCATACATTTACTCCGCTTCTGAAGAAGATATTTATTCCATGAATTATCACTATGATATTGCAGACAAGAATTTATACATGGATGTGGAACAATTTGAAAAGATGGGAGGAACCTACATCTTTTCGCGTCTGGAGCTTTCCAATGCAGGGGAATTGGAGCTTACATTGAGGGGAATCTATGAGAATGAAAAATCACCATATACGATTTACTTATATCAGTTATAGAAAGTTGGGCTCGTAAGATGAAAGAATATATAAAAATTGCAAGACCGGATCACTGGATAAAGAATATGTTTATCTTGCCGGGAATTGTTATGGGGTTGATTATATTTGGATTGACACAGCTTCGTCCGAATATTTATGAAATAATTGTGGGCACCTTTGCCACCTGCCTGATTGCATCCGCAAATTATGTAATCAATGAATGGCTGGATGCGGAATTTGACAAATATCATCCCATAAAAAAGAACCGTCCGGTAGTGGTAGCGGGATTGAATGTGAAGTATGTACTATTGGAATATGTAGGGCTGGTTGTAGTAGGACTGGGCTTG
Source organism: Lachnospiraceae bacterium (assembly GCA_045531685.1). Taxonomy (GTDB): domain Bacteria; phylum Bacillota; class Clostridia; order Lachnospirales; family Lachnospiraceae; genus RGIG8767. The sequence continues at coordinate 12,159 of JAZSEL010000041.1, forward strand.
TCTTTTACGGTAAATATGCCATTTTTCTGGGTGGAAGTAGTTCTGCTTATTATGGGAGCTCTTTATAATATTAAGCCAATCCGTACAAAGGACATTCCCTATGTGGATGTATTGTCAGAATCGGTAAATAATGTAATCCGTTTGCTTTTGGGATGGTTTATGATTAATGAAACCCACATGCCGCCAATCAGTGTAATGATTGCTTATTGGATGTGCGGGGCGTATTTGATGAATGTAAAGCGATATTCGGAATACCGGATGATAGGAGACCCAAAACTGGCAGGACAATATCGCAAATCATTCCGGCATTATACGGAAAGAAGACTGCTCGCCATGTCTATTTTTTACGGAATGCTGGCAACCGTATCGCTCTCGTTATTTATTGTTGTGTACCGGATTGAGTATTTATTGGTACTCCCGCTTGTCATCGCTCTGTTCGTATATTATTTTATGTTGTCCTTTAAAGAGGATTCGGTAGTGCAGAAACCGGAAAAGCTTTACAAAGAAAAGAAATTATTTGCACTGATACTTCTTATCAGTATTTTGCTTTTGGTGTTTGCATTTGTTGATTTGGACTTTTTGCATGGATATCACCAAATCGTGGAATTACTATAATGCAAATGGGAGAAGTTTGAAAGGAATAGTTTGGATGAAAAAAACAAATTACCCGGATATTTTTTCCAAAGAACAATATCATGTAATCGTGCTGGATATGGATGGAACGTTGTATTATCAACGTTCCATGCAGTTTTTTATGTGCCTGGAGATGGGCCTGTATGCAATAAAACATCCATTATCCTTAGAACGGTTGAAAATTATTTCTGCATTCCGTAAAATAAGGGAACGGGAAGAATATAGTGGGATTACTTGTGCAGACTGTAAAGAAGAAACCGTATATAATAGTTTGCTTGAATATCAGTATGCGGTTACGGCAGGATGCATGGGAGTAACCGCCCGGATGGTGCAGGAGGTAATAGAGGAATGGATGATGGAACGTCCGCTAAAATACCTTTGGCATGTGCGGGATAAGAAATTGTGTGCTTGGATAGAAGAGTGGAAAAAGCAAGGGAAAAAAGTTGTGATTTTTTCGGATTATCCGGTGGAAAAAAAGGTACAGGCGTTAGGAATAGAAGCCGATGCATTATACAGCTCCCATAACCTTAGGATAGGCAGAATGAAGCCGGCAACAAAGGGGCTGGAAGTAATCGGTAAAGATTTACAGGTACCTTTAGAAAACATTCTTGTTGTAGGAGATAGAATGAGTAAGGATGGGAAGATGGCAGAAGATGCCGGATGTGATTATGTGATTTTGAAAAAATGGAAACTCAGTCGTTGTATCCATTACTAATTTTTTCCTTCAATTTCATAATTTTTAAATAGTTTTATCACAAAAAAAACACATTTCTTTTTTATACTGATACCATCAAGCAGGAAAGAGGTATGATTTTATGGATTATGAAAGATATTCTTATTCGAATAACCAATACCCGAATGATTATAAAGGACAGCCTTCGGGAGCAAATTATAGTTATGGCAGGGGCGAATATACAACCGCAGAGGAAGGAAACGGATATCGCAGTGTCAATACAAACCGCGTAGACCGTAGCTATATTCCTAACGAACCGGTAAGAAAACAAAAAAAGACCGGCGGAGCGGGAAGTGTAATTAAGAAATTGGCATTGGCGCTTGGCGTGGGAGCGTTTTTCGGTATCAGTGCCGGTGTTGCATTCTATTTTGTCAATGTGGCAACCGGTGTTATGGATTTGGGAAAAGAAGATGTGACAATAGGCGCAGAGGTAGAAAAGGTGCCGGAAGTAGCACCTGTTGTTGAGGAAAAGGTAGAGGTTAGCGAATCGGGAATTGAGACAACATCTACCCAGACCATTACAACCGTAGTGACGGATGTTACGGAAGTGGTAGAAAATGTGATGCCTTCCGTAGTTTCCATTACCAATATCTATACGGAGACCACTAATTTCTGGGGACAGAGTTTTTCCAGCGAAGCGCAGTCTTCCGGTTCCGGTATTATTATCGGGGAAAATGATTCGGAATTATTAATTGTGTCCAACTACCATGTTGTACAGGATGCAGATACATTAAAAGTACAGTTTATTAACGATTCGGTTGCCGATGCACAGGTAAAGGGAAGCGATTCCAATATGGACCTGGCGGTTATCGCAGTTCCTCTGGATTCTTTGGATGCACAAACCAAGGATGCTATTAGTATCGCTAAAATGGGAGATTCCGAAAGCTTAAAGGTTGGAGAACCGGCAATTGCAATCGGAAATGCCCTTGGTTACGGTCAATCCGTAACAACCGGTGTTATCAGTGCTCTTGACCGCCAGATTGAAATTTCAGAAGACGGAAGCACAAGCGGAGAACTGATTCAGACAGATGCAGCAATCAATCCGGGTAATTCCGGCGGTGCCCTTTTAAATGTAAAGGGTGAAGTGATCGGTATTAATTCTAATAAAATTGGAGGCACAACGATTGAAGGTATGGGCTATGCCATTCCGATTTCTTCTGCCGAGCCAATTATTGAAAACTTAATGTCCAAAGAGACAAAGAGCAAAGTGGATGTTGAGAAGAAGGGATATCTGGGTATTTCCGGTATCAATGTAACCAATGACGTGTCCCAGATGTACGGTATGCCGGAAGGAGTTTATGTCACACAGGTATATGAAGGTACGGCAGCAGCCCAAGCCGGTATGTTAAATGGTGATATTATTGTAGGCTTTGAAGGAAGCACCGTGGGAAGTATGGAAGATCTTCAAGGGTACTTAGAATACTATGAAGTGGGTGAGACGGTGGAAGTAACCATTAAACGCGCAAGTGATGGGGAATATGTAGAACAGATGCTTACCGTGGTATTGGGTGAGCAGGCGGAGGTGAAGCCGCAACAGCGTAGATAGAGGAGAGAACCAAAACAGCCCCTCGGATGCATGTCCGAGGGGTTTTCTATGCCATAGAACAGTGGATGGGTAAGAAATGGTTTATAAAAAGGTAATAATTCGTGGGGTTGTTTATTAGGAAAGCGTATTATATAATAAAAAACGTCTGAAATATGGATGGAGATTTGCAATGCGGATATGGATGCCTCGATGTAATGAAATAAGGTGCTTGGGAAGTTTGTATCTGAGTGGAGGAAAAAATGTCAGATTATCAGGATAGAGAATATGAAGATGTATGTATTATCTGCCGCAGACCGGAGAGTAAGGCGGGCAGAATGTTTCATCTTCCGGGGAATATAACAGTTTGCGATGATTGTATGCATAAGACCATGGAAACGGTAAGTCATATGGATATGAACAATATGTTCCCGGGGATGGGATATATGGATATGCAGTCCTTTATGAGTTCTGTAAATGGAGCAGATAATGGCAGAACGGAAGAGACAAAAAAGGCAGATGAGACAAATGAGGATGCGGTAGCGCAGACAGGGCAGGAAGAAGGAAAGGTTTCTGCCGGAAACAATGATGCGCAGAAAGAGGACTTAGAGCCGGTGAGTTCTGAGGAAGAAGAAGAGGACATTCTTGATGCGGATTCGCCAGAAGAGGAAGAAGAGAATTCCCGGGAAAAGAAAATGCAGGGCAGTCCTTTTGGGTTTGGCGGTTTCCCGAACATCAGCTTTGTAAATTTGGCGGATTTACAGGAAGGTATGGCAGGACGCAGCCGTGTAAAAAAGAAAAAGAAGGACAGTAAGCCATTAATTGAATTAAAGGATATTCCGGCACCTCATAAGATAAAGGAGCAGCTGGATGAATATGTTATTGGTCAGGAATACGCCAAGAAGGTAATTTCCGTGGCTGTTTACAACCATTATAAGCGTGTGGCAACCAATACCATGGATCAGATTGAGATTGAAAAATCCAATATGTTAATGATTGGGCCGACCGGTAGCGGTAAGACCTATCTGGTGAAGACGCTGGCTAAGATTTTAGATGTTCCTCTTGCCATTGCGGATGCAACTTCACTTACAGAAGCAGGTTATATAGGGGATGACATTGAAAGTGTTATTTCCAAGCTTTTGGCGGCAGCGGATAATGATGTGAACCGTGCGGAGCAGGGAATTGTTTTTATTGATGAAATTGATAAAATTGCCAAGAAGCAGAACAGCAATTCCCGTGACGTGTCCGGTGAATCCGTACAGCAGGGTATGCTCCGGTTATTGGAAGGTGCGGATGTGGAAGTGCCGGTAGGTGCCATGAGCAAAAATGCAATGGTTCCCCTTGCAACTGTGAATACAAGAAATATTCTCTTTATTTGTGGCGGTGCATTCCCGGATTTGGAGGAGATTATCAAACAGCGTCTGCATAAGAACACCGGTATCGGCTATGGGGCAGATTTAAAGGATAAGTATGACAAGGAGAAGAATATTCTTGAAAAGGTAACCATTGAAGACCTCAAGAAATTTGGTATGATTCCGGAATTTATCGGACGTCTTCCGATTATTTATTCCTTACAGGGGCTTACCAAAGAAATGCTGATCCAGATCCTCCGCGAGCCGAAGAATGCGATTCTAAAGCAGTACCAGAAGCTGTTGGAATTGGATGAAGTAAAACTGGAATTTGATGATGGTGCGTTAGAAGCTATTGCAGAAAAGGCACTGAAGAAGGATACGGGTGCCAGAGCTCTCAGGGCTATTATTGAAGAGTTTATGCTGGATATTATGTATGAAATTCCAAAGGATGATAATATCGGATGTGTGACCATTACCCGTGAATACATTGAAGGAACCGGCGGACCGGTAATTGAAATCCGTAGCGAATAGAGAATAGCTTGATACATTATGTTAATTAGGCAATGACGAAAAAAATATCGCTCCTTAGACACAAAATTGAGTATTTGTGTTCAGGGAGCGATATTTTTTTGACCATTGCCTAATTCGTGGAAAAAAGTTATATATTTAGGGGAAAAATAGGGGAATATTGTCTGTAGAAATGGATTTTTTCTGCTATTGCCTAAATGGTTGGAATAGGATAATAAATAAAATAAATTATACTCGCATACGATAGAATAACTAGGCATTTTAGGAAGCGATAATGGCAGAGGATTGTAAAGAAAAAATCATTTCAAATGACTATATTGATTTTGTGCTGGATTTCCCATTAGAGGAGTTTTTTGGGGAGGAGAGAAACCGGTATGACTATTGCTACCAGGAAGTGGATAGCAGAATCGGAATATTGAGTATCAACCGGAATCAGGTACCGGAGGGTTCTTTTTTAGCCAATCAGTACATTGCCATCCCGGATATTCTGGGTTTGCAACAGGAAATGTCAGGGCGGGGTGAAGGAGCCGGTCAGGTCACAGCAAGCAATCCGACAGGTGTCCGGGGGGAAGCCTTTAATCCGTCCCCCCTAATTCAGTCCGGAATCACGCAGGTGCAGGATTCAAGACTCAATCTGACGGGAAGAGGCGTAATTTTGGCATTTGCGGACACGGGAATCAATTATCGGAACCGGGTATTTCGGAATGCAGACGGAAGCACGAGGATATTGGCGATTTGGGACCAGACGATTCAGGATGGAGAGCCACCGGAAGGATTTTTATATGGAACCGAGTATACGAGGGAAGAAATTGACAGGGCATTGCAGGCAGAGGAAATAGGCGGAACGGTAAGAGGGAGTGACAATGGGGCAACAATTGCAAATGTCAGAGCCTCAGACATCGTCCCGAGTGTGGATGAAAACGGACACGGTACCCGGTTGGCCTCCCTTGCGGCAGGAAGCCGTTTGGGAGAGGGGAGTGAGTATAATTCACCGGCATTCCGTGCGGATATTGTAGTTGTAAAGTTGAAACCGGCGAAAGAATACTTGCGGGATTACTATCAGATTCCGGAGGGAGTAAATGCGTATGCATCCACTGACGTGATGATGGCAATGAAATATTTGGACTCTTTTGCAAGAGTATTCCGGCGTCCGATTGTCTTTTGCATGGGAATGGGAACGAATTTTAGGGACCACGAAAGCGGAGGTGTTTTTTCCGGATATCTGAATGCAATAGCGTCAAAGAGGAGCCGGATTATGGTTATTGCCGGTGGAAATGAGGGCAATGCTGCCCATCATTATCGGGGAAGATTCCATGGGGAAAGCGGAAATAACAGGAATGGAACCCGAGGTGAAAGCGATAGCTTGGAGGAAAGCATGGAAATATATGTATCTCCGGGAGTGAGTGGTTTCTTGCTGGAGGTTTGGACGGAGGCACCGGTAAATCTGGCAGTTTCCATACGGACACCCGGTGGAGAATACATCGATCCCACATCGGTGCTGTTTCAGACGAACCTGCGATATCAGTTTGTGTTTGAGGAGACGGTTATCACCGTTTACAATGCGTACATTACCCAGGGGTCAGGGGATGCGCTCATTCTTATGCGCTTTGAAAATCCAACACCGGGGGTGTGGACGATTGGTGTTTTGGATGAAAACCGGGAAGAAGACGCCGGATTTGATGCGTGGCTTCCTATTTCGGATTTTTTGCTACAACCCGTATATTTTTTACAGCCGGATCCGGACACCTCCATCACTACACCGGGGTATGTGCCGGATGCCATTACAACAGCCGCATATAACAGCTTCGATAATAGTATCTATCAACAGTCGGGAAGGGGCTTTAGCCGTGACGATAGGATAAAGCCGGATCTTTCCGTGCCGGGAGTGAATCTTACCATTGCCGGAAACCGGTTGGGAGAAGAACCGGTTATTGCAACCTATACAGGGGCATCTTTAGCAGCTGCGATGATGGCAGGAGCAGCCGCCCAGTTTGCCCAATGGGCGGTTGTAGATGGGAATGCTCCTTATGTCCGTAGTCAGGAAGTAAAAAATTACTTTATACGGGGTGCCATCAGGGACAGAAATATTGATTATCCCAATGAAATATGGGGTTGGGGGCGTCTGAATGTGCAAAATACTTTTGTAGAGATGGAACGGTAATATCCCTTTAGCCTGTATTAGGAGGAACTACTTCTGCCGCCATATTTGCGGCGGTTGTTTATATTTGGCGGGATAACGGAACAGCAAAGCCCGGAGTGCCTTGCGGTTAAAGGGAACTAAGGGCCAGAAATAACTCTTGCCAAAGGCGGCAGGAGTTGTGATTACAGATAGAAGAATCAGGCTGCAACCAATCCAAAATCCAAGAACGCCTCCGGGGATACCCCAAAGAGGTATCGGGTATAGTGTGGCGGACAAACCGCCGATGGCGGTACAAATCAGCAGAAGAAAGCGGTACATCCGGATGGCTTCGGAAAATTCAATGCTGCTGATGGAAAGGGAAGCAAGGACGGTAGCGGCAGCATAGAAAATAATTTCATTGCTGGCCCATTGCATTTTTACCGCAGTGTCACCGATTAACAAGCCCCCAACGATGGCCAAGGCTCCGGAAAATCCTTCGGGAGAATGGGAGGAGGAGTATCGGAATAAGTCCAATGCAATTTCAGCAAAAAAAACATAAATGTATAGCTGTAGGGGAGAAATGTATTCCTCCTGCAGCATAATACCTGTAGGGAGAAGCTCCGGATGCATGGAAAATAATAAAAAAAGCGGAAGTAACAGTAGGCTGATAATGGAGCAAAAAAAGCGGTAAAAACGGATATAATTGCCTATCAGGGGACTTTTGTAATAGTCTTCCGGACTCTGTGTAAATTGGAAGATGCTACAGGGAAGAACCAGGACGGAAGGGGTGGTATCCACCAAAAGAAGGACATAGCCTTCCAAAAGATAGCTGCAAGCTACATCAGGGCGTTCTGTACGGAACAATGCCGGAAGAGGGTGATACCATTTGTGAGGAACCAATAGCTCTTCCATGCTACGGGTTCCCATGGTTAAGGAGGATACATTTATTTCTTGAATTCTCTTACGGATGGAATGAAGCAATTCGGTGTCGCATTCCCCGTTCATGTAGGCAATGGCAACATCCGTCCGACTCTCAGTGCCTACGGATAGAGCCTCAAATGTAAGTTTTGGGGAACGGATGCGCCTTCTAATTAAATTTGCATTAAACAAAAGGGTTTCCACAAACCCATCCTTGGCGCCGCGGATAACCTTTTCGTTTTGCGGTTCATCAATGCTTCTGACAGGATATTGACGGATGTCTATGGTAAAGCCGCGGTCAACCCCTTCAAAAAAGAGCAGAAGGGTTCCGCTAAGCAGATTTTTCAGTAAGGAATCCCAGTCGTCTAATGGCTGAATTTGTGCAACAGGTACGGCAGACATCAGACTGTCTTGGATTGCAGAAGAAGAATCGTCTTTTTGTAATAGGGATGAAAAATCCATTTTTTGCAGAGCCTTAAGAAGGGCATTTAGAACTTTATTGTCACAATAGCCGTTAATCCCCATAAAAAAGCAGTCCAATCCGCATAATTCCATTCGCCTGCTGATTAGGTCAAAGCTTTTGTTGAGTGGCAAAAGTTCAGTAACCGTGTTAATATTGTCTTGTAATGATTTTGATACATTCATGAGTGACTCCTGATATTCTGCATGGGTATCGCAGATTTGGTAGGGATAGTATAAGAAGAAATGGGAGAAATTATGCAGTCAATATTGCTAGCCGCCCTTATTTTGGGCAGTGATACCGTAATTAAGAAAAAGAGGGAAGAAAATAAGGAAAATGCAGAGTATCTGAATGGTACGGTATCCATTATGACTTATCACAATTATGGGGCATTTTTAAATCGTGGAGAAAGAAATCCGTTTTTGGTTAAACTTATTTCCCTTCTGTTAACAGTATTTATGACGGCTTTGTTTGTTTTGACTTTTACAAAGTACGGGAACCGGGAATTGCGTATGGGACTGGCCTTTTTGCTTGGCGGCGCCTACTCCAATACCTATGACAGAATAAAGAAAGGCTTTGTGACAGATTATTTGAATTTCCCTAAATTGCCGGGGAAAATCCGAAATGTAGTGTTTAATATTTCGGATTTTTGTATTGCCATTGGATGTGGTTTAATTTTGATTAAACAAAAATAGAGGTTGTTATTGGGTAAAATGCGATGATTCTTTGTGAAAAACAGACAAAAATCAGGTTGCAAGTTTGCAAGTAATCACCAAAAGGAAGTAGAAAATATGAATGAAAACTTGCAGAATACAGAATATTCGTAAAAGATTCCGACAGGCAAAAACATGATTTTTCATTAAGCAACAGAGCGGGCTGAAAGATGACAAAATGTGACGGATATGGTATAATTTTATGGTTGTTTTGGTGAAATGGAGACGTATCATGAAAAAAAGAGCATATATTATGATGGCAGTTTTCGTTGCCGTTTGTATAAGCGGATGCTCCGGGAAGGATGCAGAGAAACAGGCTGTTGTCAGAGAACTTCCTATCGGACAGGATGCGGGAGAGGAAATACCGGAAGGCAGTGAACCATTGACAGAAACTGTTAGTACGAATGCCGGCGCAGGGGTGGATGAGGAAGTTGCAGAGGAATTAGCAAAAGAATCCTATGAAGACATTCAGGTCGAAGTAAATGGTAATAAGGGTACTATTTTGGTGGGAACTACCGGTGCACCATTTACGGAGTTATTGACTCAGGCTAAGATATTGCTTGCTAAGGATGGCTGGGATTTACAGATAAAGCGATATGATGAGTATGAAAAACTGAGTGAAGATGTGGTGAACGGCAATTTGGATGCCCATTTATTTGCACATCAGACTTATGTGGATAGTTATAACGATGTAAATGGTACAAGCCTGTCTGTGGTTAATGGGATTGTGTACGAAGTGTACGGGGTGTATTCAAAAACAAATCCTGATTTAACAAATATGAACGGTGCAACAGTTGCTATTCCGGCCGCTGTTCCGGGCAAGGGAAGAGCCCTTCTGTTTATGCAGGATATGGGCTGGATTACATTAAAGGAAAAGGCAGGAGTTACGGCTATTGTTGAGGATGTTGTAGAAAATCCGAAAAATCTCCAATTTATTGAGTATGAGCGTGAGGCTTTGGAGCAGGTTTTTAATGAAGCAGATTATGGAATTATTGGAGCGGATATGGCTATATCTGTTGGCTTTGATATGGAAGAGGATGTATTGCAGAAGGAAAAGAGCAGTTACGAAAGTGTAAGTGCATTTTCCTCCTTATTAATTGCAACAGAAGAAAATGTGCAAAACGAGAAAATGAAAGTGTTATCGAAGGCACTTAATTCAAAAGAAGTGAAATCATACGTAGAAGAGACATATGAAGGTGCGTATGCATTTGTTAATTAGAAATTTTTATGGCATTTTTGACAGCGGATATGGTTGCAAAGGGAAGAAAGTGACAAATTAAAAGATAAAAGGTGAAGATATGAGAATATCAACAAAGGGCCGGTACGCAGTCAGGGTTATGATGGATATTGCGGAGTACGGGCAGGGAGAAGAGCTTGTAAAAGCTAATCAGATTTCAACAAGACAAGGAATTTCTGTTAAATATTTGGAGCAAATTATTGCCATATTGAACAAGGCAGGATATGTAAAGAGTATCCGCGGTGCACAGGGCGGTTATCTTTTGGGAGATTCACCGGAGAATTACACGGTTGGGATGATACTTCGCCTGACAGAGGGGAGCTTATTTCCGGTGGCATGTATGGATGATGAGGTAAATGCCTGCTCCAGATGTGACAGCTGTGAACCGCTTGAAGTATGGAAGCAGATATCCGATGCCATTAACAATGTGGTGGATAACGTAACCATTGCAGATTTGCTGGAGAAAAAGAAAAAAAGACAGGGCGGAAATAGAATTTAAAAAGTAAAAGGGGCAGGTAAATGTCCATGGGAGAGAATGAGTGAAAAGGGTAATCAATTTTCTTTTTGAAAAGTGGTTTCTTCTTATTGTAGGAGGCCTTATATTTTTACAAGCGGCTGTTTTTTTGATTTTCAGGGAAAACAGTTATATTCAAGTACATGACAATCTGGATTTATTTGCTGCACAATTGCAGATAATGAAAAATACGGGCACCTTTTTTGCTAAAGATGCCGTTCTTCCTATGCTTGGAGGTATCAGCAGGGATACTTTTGGCTCGGAGTTTTCCTTATATAATATTCTGTTCTTCTTTTTACCTAATTTCTGGGCGTATTTGACCGGATATGCACTTAAGATAGCTATCGGAATCTTTGGTTTTTGTCTTCTGGTAAAGGACGTATATAAGGAAAGATATGTGGAATATCGTCCGCTTATTTTTGTGTTGGCGGCGGCTTTTGGTATGATTCCGGTATTTCCGGCATACGGAATTGCCTTTACCTCAGTACCGATTATCATATTTTTCTTAAGAAGAGTATATTATGAGCCAAATAAGTGGTGGTATCTGGGGGTATTTTTGTATCCGTTATTATCCTACTTTTCCTATTTTGGATTTTTTATTTTAGCATACATGGTATGTGCCATTCTGATTCTTTGGATAAAAGACAGGCGTTTTCCCAAGGGAATGACAATTTCTTTATTTGTATTGGCAGCGGGATACATTATTTTTGAGCATCGTTTGTTTAAGCAGATGCTATTCAATGATGAAGTAACCATCCGCTCTACCATGGTAAATGCTGAGCTTTCTTTTATGGAAAACATAAAAGCGGTTTGGGATGTTTTTGTAAATACAGAGTTTCATGCACAGGATTCCCATAAATATCTGGTGTTGCCGGTTTGTCTGATAGGACTAATTGTAATTAATATTGGCTATATAAAAAGAAAAGAATGGAAGAAAATCTTAACGGATTCCTGTAATCTTACATTTGGTTTTATCGTGTTCAATTGTGTGGTGTACGGCTTATACAATTGGAAGGGATTTAGGGAGTTTGTGGAAATGGTGGTCCCACAGCTTACGGGATTCCAGTTTAACAGGACCACGTTTTTTAATCCGTTTTTATGGTATGCGTTACTGTTTTTAGTTGGAAAACGTATGTATGACAGCCGAAATAAATGGCTGGTTTATGCAGCTAATGCCATAGTGGTGGCGGCAGTGCTGGTGGTTATGTTTAAGCCTCAGATGTACAATGAATTTTATGACACCTGTTATTATAATGCGTACTCCATTATTAAGCAGACAACTGTTAACAATCTAAACTACCGTGAATTCTATTCCGCAGATTTATTCGAAGAAATTAGGGAAGAAATGGATTATGATGGAGAGTGGTCCGTGGCATACGGTATGAATCCTGCCGTATTGCAGTATAATGGCATCGCCACTCTGGATGGATATTTAGGATTTTATTCCCAGGAATACAAGGAACGTTTCCGTGAAGTTATTGCACCGGCACTTGAAACAGCAGAGGGAAACCGGGCGTACTATGATAATTGGGGCGCCAGAGTGTATCTCTTTTCCGGTTCGGATGAGAGCACATATGCACCGAAACGTGATTTGGGATTGCAGGATACCACTTTGAAGATTGATGTGGATGCATTCCGGCGACTTGGTGGTAAATATGTTTTTTCTACCATTGAGATTAGCAATCAAGAAGAATTGGGACTGAATTTGAAGGGTGTTTATTCGGATGATTCGTCACCATACATAATCCGTATTTATGAATAGTAATATGCAAATAGTAACTTGAATGGTTGATTATTTGTTTTGAGTAAAAAAGTGAGGTTTTATGCAGTTATCAATTATTGTACCCGTCTATAACATGGCGGCTGACGGAAAACTAAATTTCTGTCTGGATTCATTGATTAACCAGACAATAACAGATTATGAGATTATTGCAGTAGATGATTGTTCTACGGACAATTCCTTGGATATTTTAAAAGAATATGGGAGTAAGTATCCGGACAAGTTCCGTGCCATTCACTCGCCTGTAAATAAGCGCCAGGGTGGAGCCAAGAATATCGGCATCCGTGAAGCTAAAGGCGAATGGATTGGATTTATTGACAGTGACGATTGGATTACTCCGGATTTTTATGAGAGATTATTAAATAGAGCTGCCGAGACAGGTGCAGACTGTGTAGGCTGCGATTATTCCAGAGTAGACCACCACACCTTTGAAGTAGGGATTGTGGAGCATAACAATAAGCCGGAACAATCCGGTGTGTTGGATTATGAGAAGAGAAAAAGCCTTATTCTTGATGTGGGAAGTCTGGTAATTAAGATTTATAAGAGACAGTTCATCTTGGAAAATGAATTGTTTTTCCCGGAACATATTTTTTACGAAGATAATGCGGTAGGAAAATCCTATGTGATTTTAAATAAGCATTTCGAATATATTGACGAACCACTGTATTATTATTATCAGCATGGGGACTCCACCGTTCATACCTTCTCAGAGAGTAGGTGTGAGGACAGAATGGCGGCAGCCAGAATTATGATAGAGCAGGCGAAGAAGTTTGATTACTATGATGAGTTTTTGCCAGAGCTTGAGTACACATTCACGGTGCTGCATTACATTAATACTTTATTTACTTACATGGTGGGGGTACGTCCGACGAAGCTTTCCTATGTAAAGAAAATGGGAGATGAGCTTCGTGCCTATTTCCCGGATTTTCAGAAGAATGCGTATTATATAGAGAGAACTCATCCGGAAGAAAAAAAATTAATTGCCATGCAACAAAAGAGTACCTTGCAGTTTGTGGTATATTATAAACTGTTGTGGGCATACCGCAATTTAAGAAAGAAGTTAAAGAAATAGATATGAAAAGTAGAATTTATGTATGCCATACCTATTATCATGCATTGATTGCCATTGTAAAAGAACTGGTTGTCTATAAGGATAGCAGAGGTGAGGCAACACTGATTTTAAGTAAGATGTCCAATGATTTTGGGAAATTGGACGAGCGCGTGAGACAAAGCGGGTTATTCGAAGAAGTACTCATGTATGATGAAAAACCGGATACGGCTTTTGAAGAGCTTAACAAATACCGTAAGGATACGGGAAACATCGTTACCAATATGTGGAACCGCATCATTTTTACCAAGAAGTTTGGAAAATTGTTGGAAACGGATATTCCCGTGGATTTTAAGCAGTACAAGGATATTTATGTATTCTGCGATTCAGACCCAATCGGCTTTTATCTGTCTTATAAGAAGATATACTATCATGCAGTGGAAGATGGGTTGGATACCCTGCGTTTGTCCGATCAGGCCAGAATTACCAATAAAGGTCATTTTGGGATTAAGGCATGGATGGCAGCCCATAACCTGATTTTTATAGAAAATGGGTATAGCAAATACTGTCTGGATATGGAAGTAAATGATATTTCCGTATGCCCACATCCATTGCCAAATTTTGTTGAAGTATCAAGGAATGATTTGTTTGACAAACTGACAGAAGAAGATAAGAGGGTGTTAATCACTCTTTTTATAGAAAAATTACCGGAGTTGGAAGAACAGATTCATAATGCACCTGCAGAGTTGCCAAAGTATCTTATATTAACAGAGCCGCTTTGCGAATTGGATGTAAGAGAGCGTTTGTTTAGAGATGTAATTGACGAGTACTGTCAGGGGGCAGTGGCGGTAATCAAACCACATCCGAGAGATGTGCTGGATTATAAGAAACTGTTTCCGGAAGTGATTGTAATTGAAGGGAAGTTCCCGATGGAAATCTTGAATTATATTCCGGGAATGACGTTTGATAAAGTAATTTCGGTACTTACGGTGCCGGGTTCCATTAAGTTTTCAGGGGATGTTGTCTTCCTGGGATTGGATTTTATGGACAGATACGAAGACCCGGAGATTCATCGGGCGAATGAGTTGATTTAGTGATTAGACATAGTTTATGAAAAAGTGCTTCGGTAGTTTTCGGTACCGGAGAAAATAAATGGATATAGCGAAAGGCAGAGGTATGACAATCGAAAACAGAGGTCAGGCAATGTACGACCTGGCGGCAAAGATTTTTCCATATTGCAGAAGCATTACAGGTCAGGGTGTCAGGGATACACTGCGCGATTTGAAGGAATATATTGGAGCAGATGGCGGACCGGAATTGCAGATTCATGAAGTTCCTTGCGGAACAAAGGTGTTTGACTGGACCATTCCAAAGGAATGGGTAATCAGAGCTGCTTATATTGAAGATGAAGAAGGCAACCATATCATCGACATGGCGGAAAATAACCTTCATGTACTGGGATATTCTGCCCCGGTGGATAAATGGGTAGAGTTGGATGAGTTGGTAAATTATATTTATACTTTGCCGAATATGCCGGATGCTATTCCATATGTAACTTCCTATTACAAGGAACGCTTTGGATTCTGTATGAGTGAAAATCAGAAGCAGTCCTTGAAACCGGGCAAGTACCATATGGTGGTGGACAGCGAATTTATAGATGGTGTACTAAATTATGCAGAAGTGATTTTAGAAGGTGAGAGTAAAGAAGAGATTTTCTTCTCTACGTATTTCTGTCATCCTTCTATGGCAAATAATGAGTGTTCCGGACCTGTTTTTCTGGCAGAATTAATCCGCTATATTGCGGCAATGCCAAATAGAAAGTATACTTACAGATGTATTTTCGTGCCGGAAACCATTGGTTCCATTACCTATTTAAGTACGGGAACCCATTTGGCAGATATGAAGAAAAATATTATTGCCGGTTTCAATCTTTCCTGTGTGGGTGATAATAGGGATTATTCTATTGTAGAGACCCATTATGCAGATACATTGGCGGATAAGGTATTAAAGAATGTATTGAAGTTTAGAGGTAGCTACTCTACATATTCGTATTTGGAGAGAGGTTCGGATGAGCGTCAGTACAATTCTCCGGGGGTGGAACTTCCGGTGGTATGCTTCTGCCGTACCAAATTTAACAAATATCCGGAGTATCATACTTCTAAGGATAATATGGATATTATCAGTCCGGAAGGTTTGCAGGGAAGCTTAGAAGTGATGAGCGAAATAATAGAAGCTTTGGAGAGAAATGCGTATTATAAGATTAATGTGCTTTGCGATCCGCAGCTTGGAAAGAGGGGCTTGTATCCGGAGGTAAGTAAGCTTGGATGCTGGGATGCAGTATTTTCCCTGACGAATTTCATTGCTTACGCAGACGGACGCAATGATTTGATTGATATCAGCAATATTATCGAAGTGCCGGTAAAAGAGTTGATTACGGTTTTGGATAACCTGCTTAAGAATGATTTGTTGGATGTGTTACCGCAAAAGCGAGTGTAGATTTAAATACCTTAGGTAAGTAGAGATGCTTATTGGGGAGCGTTTGGAAAATATAGAAAAGTATTCTGTTGTAAATAAGCAGAGTGGAGAGTAGTATGGAAGAATTTAACTATCTGGATTATATGAGCGGAGCCGGAATTGAAAAGGGAGACATCTTGGATGTGTCCTCGGATGTAATGGCAGTATTAATGTACTGTCGTAAAGCAAAGCTTCGTTTTAATCCAAACCATTTATTGGATGCGTTGCAGGAAATGGTTGGTGAGGAAGGTACTGTTATGGTACGTACCTTCAATTGGGATTTCTGTCACGGAACGCCTTTTGATATGGCAAAGACACCTAGCCGTTCCGGTTCCCTTGGGGATATTGCGTTGAAACGCGGCGATTTCAAACGAACCAAACATCCGATTTATTCCTGGATGGTATGGGGAAAATATGCAGAAGAACTTTGCGCTATGGGGAATACCTCTGCGTTTGGTGTGAACACACCTTTTGAATTTTTGGACGTAAAGAGGGCAAAGCAGATTGTTATCGGTAATATTTCCACGAAAGCGGCAACACAGATTCACCATTGTGAAGCGATGGCAAAGGTTCCGTATCGCCATGATAAGATATTTGAAGGCGAATATATTGATGAAAACGGAAACAGCTCTGTCCGTAAGTATTCCATGCATGTGAGACCGTTAAATCTTGCGGTGTCTAATGATGTAACATTTACAGTGGAATTTGGCGACATGCTGAAGGAAAAAGGCATTTATACCTGTAAGATGTATGATGAAAAAGTGGAATTTGGCGTATTATTACTCCATGAAATGACAGCAGTTCTCATGGAAGATTTAGCAGATGAGGGCAAATGGGTAGTCAGCATTAATGATGTGCCGGGATATAAGGCAATAGAGGTGGACTGGAGTTCGTTAAGATATTATTAATGGATGTAGTGAGTAGTAGACTATTGTAAAAATGACAGCCGGAAATTCTTATGGAAAAGTGCTGTTTCAGAATTTTTTTAAAGTAACGAATAGAAAAGGGGACAAATTATGCACGCAAGTGTTTTGGAATGGCTGGAAGAGTCCGGCGTAAAACATGCAGATAAGCTTGCTCTTTGTGACGAATGGGAGAGCTATACATACAAAGAGTATCATGATAAGGCAGTAGGAATTGCGGATGCCATTATCGCAACAGGAATCGGCAAAAAGAAACCGATCGTGGTTTATATGGAAAAGAGCATTAAGGTGCTGGCTTCCTTTATGGGAATTGCTTATACGGGTAATTTCTATTCTCCAATTGATATTGATATGCCGGCTCAGCGTGTAAACCGTATTTTAGAGGTCTTAGAGCCACAAATTGTTATTACAACCAAAGAGTTAAAGGAAGAGTTTGCCAAGTTTGATTATTCCGGCAGTTACTTGATTTATGAAGAGATGGCTTCTCTTGAAAAAAGTGATGCAGTGACAGCAGCAAGAGAGCAGATTATAGACACGGACCTTTTATATGTCCTGTTTACCTCCGGTTCTACCGGTATGCCAAAGGGTGTATGCATTACCCACAGAGGCGTAATCGACTACACAGACTGGGTGACAGAGACCTTCGGGATTACTTCGGAAGACAGCTTTGGTAATCAGGCACCATTTTATTTTGACAATTCCATCTTGGATATTTATTCAGCAATGAAAACCGGTGCTTCTGTATACATTATTCCAAAGATTTTGTTCCCACAGCCGGTACGTCTTTTGGAATATTTGAAAAACAATAAGATTAACACCATTTTCTGGGTACCATCAGCACTCATGGTGGTTTCTAAATTAAAGGCATTCCGTAATGTAGATCTTAACGATACCTTAAAGCGTGTATTGTTCTGCGGTGAGGTAATGCCAAATAAACAGTTAAATGTGTGGAGGAAATACCTTCCGAATGCATTGTATGCCAATCTCTACGGACCGACAGAGATTACGGATGCCTGTACATACTATATTGTAGACAGAGAGTTCCAGGATGATGAAAGCCTGCCAATCGGTATTCCGATGAAAAATACAGAGATTCTGGTATTGGATGACGAAGATAAACTGGTAACGGAACCGGGAATTGTAGGTGAACTCTGTGTACGTGGAACGGGTGTGGCAACGGGATATTATAAGAATCCGGAGAAAACCGCCCAGGCATTTGTACAGAATCCATTGCAGGATGCCTATGAAGAAAAAATTTACCGTACGGGTGATTTGGTACAGTATAATGAATATCACGAGTTGATTTATTTATCCCGTAAGGATTTCCAGATTAAACATATGGGACACCGTATTGAGCTTGGTGAAATCGAAACAGCCGTTTCATCTTTACCGGGTGTGGCAATGAATTGCTGTTTATATGATGAAAAGCGTTCCCGCATCGTTCTTTTCCTGGATAAGGAGATGACTAAGGATGAGGTAAACTCCCAGTTAACCAATATGGTTCCGGAGTATATGCTTCCGGGAAGAGTCATCTACATGGAAGTAATGCCGTTAAATGCAAACGGTAAGATTGATAGAGTAGCATTAAAGGAGTATTTATAAAATGGAAGAAAGAGTATTAGAAATTTTAGCAGAGATTAATGATGAAATTTTAGAATATGACGGAGACAGTCTGGTAGAGTCCGGATTGTTGGATTCTTTCCAGATTGTAGATTTGGTAGGGATGTTAGAAGAAGAATTTGACATTGAAATCGATGCGGAACTGGTAGTAGTTGAGAACTTCGAGACAAAAGAAGCGATTATTAAGATGTTAGAGGGGATTCTTTAAGAGTCAGTATGGAATGTTGTGGGTTGTGAACTTAGATAGTTGAGTAATCCATGAGATAAGCTCTAAAAATGGGGAGGGCTTTGTGTGAAGAGACAGGCAAACTTTGAAATTTTACGTGTAATGGCAATGGCAATGATAGTGTCCATGCATTTTATGCAAAAGGGTGGTATACTTACGTCTTTGTCCTATGATACATCTGCGGCTAATTGTGCGGCGTGGCTGATTGAGTCCTTCTGCATAGTAGCTGCTAATTGCTATGTTTTAATCGCTGGCTATTTTCTGGTTGATACTGAATGGAAATGTAAAAAACTTCTTACGTTGGTATCGCAGATTTTGTTTTATTCCTTATTGATTCCTATTGTTTGTTTGTTGCTTGGAATCGGAGACGTTCATGCATGGACCGTTTATGATTGGATAATAGCGGTATTACCATTGCAAATGGAGCATTATTGGTTTGCTACCGCATATGTGCTGATGTTTTTATTGTCCCCGGTTTTGGCAGCAGGTGTAAAGCAGTTGTCGAAAAAGCAATTGGAAATAACCATTGGATTGCTTTTGGTATATTTCTGCGTATTTAAATCCATCAGCCCGATTTTATTATCCACAGACCATTATGGATATGACTATCCATGGTTTATTTGCCTGTTCTTAATTGCGGCATACATTAAATTGTATGTGAACAGGGAGGATGGTTTGCAAGTTGCGACATTTGAGCAGACTGGAAGTGAGAATGGTTTGCAACTTGGAGAGTTTAAACAGGTTGGAAGTGGGAATGCCTTGCAACTTGGAAAAGTTAAATTGTTTGCCAGTGCAAAAAGCAGCATGATTTGCTATGTGCTAACGGCAGTAGTTATTTTCTTGTTCAGCTTCTTGCTTGGACGAATCAACGCCCGCATCGGCAAATTTGATTATTATATGAATATGGTTTACAGCTATAACCACATTTTAACTTTATTTGCATCCCTATCTCTTTTCTTTGCATTTAAGCATTGGCAACCAAAGGAATGTGGTTTGATGCGGTTCCTGTGTAAATTAGCACCATATACCTTTGGAGTGTACCTGATTCATGAGAATATTGTTATCCGCAACCTGTGGCCGCATTGGCTTGGAGTTGAGAGGGTAAAAGGAAGTCTTTTATTTGTGCCGTATATGATGTTGGTGCTTGTGGTAGTATTTGCAGTGTGTATGGTGGTGGATTATTTAAGGGGGATACTGTTTAAGAAGTTTGCGAAGTAGCGGATGAGACAAAGCAGTATGGATTATGTGAATTGTGAAATAAAGAGGAAATCTGCCGGCGTTGACAATGAACATTCACAATGATAAGATGACAGGTGGATTTTGGAACATATAGTCGTTTTTGGCGTTTATAAATAGTAAGAGAGGAACTGTTTTATGTCAGTCAGATATCATAATTTTATGGGGAAACTGGGATGGGAAATGCAAAAGAGATTTCCCGGTTTTTCAGCAGACAGCTATTTGAAATTGCAGTTTATTACAAGAAGAAAATCACAGAAGCAGTATATTGATTTCTTTATGAATAGCGAAGAAGTGCCGCAACCGTTGATTGTAAATTTAGAAACCATCAATCGTTGTAACAGCACTTGTTCATTCTGTACAGCGAACAAGCATGCGGAAAAAAGACCGTACAAGCGTATGGAAGATGAGTTGTTCTACAAGATTATTGACCAGCTTGCAGATTGGGGCTATAAGGGACATTTGACACTGTACGGCAATAACGAGCCGTTTTTAGATACCAGAATTGTGGAATTCCACAAATACTGCAGGGAAAAATTGCCGGATTCCTTTATTTTCTTATCTACAAACGGTCTTATCTTAACAATTGATAAGGTAAAAGAAATTATTCCGTATGTGGATCAGTTTATTATCAATAACTATTGCCGTGATATGAAGCTTCATGATAATGTCAAAGAAATTTACGAATATGCTAAGGCGCATGAAGAAGAGTTTGCGAATGTGGACTTGTTGATTCAGATGCGCTATATGGACGCTGTACTTACTAATCGTGCAGGCAGCGCACCGAATAAGCAGAATACAACCAAGGTTATTAAAGAGACTTGTCTGATGCCGTTTACGGATGTATTTATTTTCCCGGATGGAAGAATGGGTATCTGCTGTTGTGATAACTTTGAAGTAACCGAGATGGCAGATTTAAATAAGGTTTCCATCAAAGATGCATGGAATTCAGAGATGTATCAAAAGGTAAGGGAAACCATTAAGGATGGCAGACAGAATTATCCGTTCTGTAAGTACTGTGACTTTATTGATGCCGGACTTAGAATGGATGCGGTAAACGATATGCTGAAAACGGGTGAGGCGACCCATGGTGCCCGTCAGTCTCTGTTTACAAAATAGAAAGTGGTTAAGAACAGCAAGGTTGAGAGGGATTACCTTTTGATCTTGCTATTTATATAATTAAGAAAAACCGGTTTATGTCAAAGTCGCTGACATAAGCCGGTTTTTTATTGTTAATCTACTTCTGCCTCATTTACTTTTGATTCTTCGTGGTATTCCTTTTCGGTATTCACGCTCCAGATATTATCTTTGTTCTTTTCACCGGAAACAATGTTTTTAACCGCTTCAAAAGAAGTACACATAGAATGGTCTAAGTTGTTGTAACGGTGCTGCCCGTTACGACCTACGCAGTAGAGATTATCGATAGATTTAAGGTAATCTACTAATGTATCAATCTCATCATAGGTATCAAAGTAAGCAGGGTATGCTTTCTTAACTTTTTCTTCATGATAATCAATTACCAAGTCTTCAGATTCAATCAGGTTAATGGCAACCATTTCTTTAATTGCCATCTTGGCAAATTCATCTTCGGACATATTCCAGAACTTGTCACCTTCATTCACAAAGTATTCCAAGCCAACCCATACGGTATTTTCAATGTCTTTTACAAGATATGGAGACCAGTTGTTATAAATCTGGAAACGTCCCATGTTTACATTGCGGTCGTGTACATATACCCAGTTGTCCGGGATAATATTACCAATGGTTTTGCGCTTTGTCTTGTTTTCCAGAGCAAGTCTTGGAACTAAAACACCAAGGGTCAGATAATCACGGTATGGAAGTCCCGCAGCAATTCTAGCAGGGTCACCAGGAACATCGTTCATACCTGCAACCAAATCCTTGATTGGCATAGAAGAGATAATGTAATCACCTTCCATGGTATATTCCTGACCATCCATTTCATAAGTGACTCCGGTTAACATGTCATCTGCATTTTTATGTATCTTGGTTACACGGGCGTTTTTATAAATGGTGCCACCCTTCTTGGTAATCTTGTCAGCGGTTACTTCCCATAACTGCCCCGGACCAAGCTTTGGATATTTGAATTCCTCAATTAGAGAAGTCTCAATCTTACGGTTCTTATTACCCGGTAATAATTTGCCAAACATATCTCTCAAAATGGCAACAATGGAAAGGCCTTTCGCACGTTGTGCACCCCAACTCGGGTCAATCTCGCTTGGGTGACGTCCCCACAAATTCTCTGTATAGTTTTCGAAAAACATGGAATAGAGCTTTTTGCCAAAACGGTTTACATAAAAGTCTTCCAAAGAAACTTCTTTTCTCTTGTGGATTACAGTAAATAAATAACTGAATCCTACCTGGATGGTATTAAGGAATCCCATGTTTACAAATGTTTCCCATTTTAAGGAAATCGGATAATCAAAGAATTTCTGGTTAAAGAAAATTCTTGATACACGCGGACGCTTTAACATTACTTCGTCCGTAGTCTCCGGATTAGGACCGCCCTTTTCCCATGTGGCACTGCGCTCTAATTTGATATCATCATACGCAGGAGCCCCCTGCATAGGAAGCATGTTGTCCCACCATTCGTTTACTTCCGGAATCTTAGAGAAGAAGCGGTGGCCGCCCATGTCCATACGGTTTCCTTTATAGTTAACTGTTTTTGAAATGCCGCCAAAGCAGTCGCTTTCTTCAAAAACAATTACTTCTATATCATTTGATTTAGTTAATAATTCGTAGGCAGCGGTGAGTCCGGCAGGACCGGCACCGATCACAAGTGCTTTTTTCGGCATGTTTTCTGTCCTTTCATTCCTATGTGCTCCATATCTGAATAAGTGTAGCATATATTGTTTAGTTTGTCCATTTTTGAAGATTGGGTGAAATGATTTTAAACAATACTTCTTGTCTTGTGTGGATTTAGGCAATGAGAGCAAAATCTGTCGCTACCGCCTAATCACTTTCCACTTTCAAGCTTTAGATATGACTTTTTGTGATTCATTAGGCAATAGGGAAATTATTTGGCTCCCCTAGACACAAAAGCAAGTTTTTGTGTCTGTCTGGCGTGAGTTTTTCTCT
>JAZSEL010000072.1:0-6621 GCA_045531685.1 Lachnospiraceae bacterium
TACAAAGCCACCCCACAAACATCCCCACAAAAAATGCGACCTCAGCATGAGGTCGCATTACATTCACATCCTACACCATATTCTCTTACATTAACACCTTGGATAAGAACTCTTTTAATCTCTCATTCTGAGGATTATCGAAGAATTCCTGTGGTGTGTTTTCTTCTTTAATCTGGCCTTCGTCTACGAACATAACGCGGGAAGCAACTTCTTTTGCAAATCCCATTTCATGAGTTACGATTGCCATGGTCATACCGTTCTTAGCAAGGTCACGCATAACCATAAGAACTTCACCAACCATTTCCGGGTCTAATGCGGAAGTTGGTTCGTCAAATAGCATCACGTCCGGATTCATACAAAGAGAACGCACGATAGCAATTCGCTGCTTCTGTCCGCCGGAAAGCTGTGTCGGATACGCGTTAGCTTTTTCCTCAAGTCCTACTCTCTTTAATAACTCCATAGCCTGTGCTTCCGCTTCTGCTTTGGATTTCTTAAGCACCTTGATAGGTGCAAGAGTCATATTTTCAAGGATTGTCTTGTGTGGGAACAGATTAAAGTGCTGGAATACCATTCCGATTTTCTGACGGTGTTTGTTGATATCACATTTTGGATCTGTAATATCCTGTCCTTCAAAAAGAATGGTTCCGCCTGTTGGGCGCTCCAATAAGTTCAGGGAACGTAAGAAGGTAGATTTACCGGAACCTGACGGTCCAACGATTACTACTACTTCTCCCTTAGAAATAGTTGTACTGATATTATCCAGTACATGTAAATCCCCAAAGTCCTTACATAAATTGTTTATTTCAAATAAAACCTGTGAATTATCTTGCATCTGTACGTAACCTCCTCTCCAGTTTAGAAACGCCTGCTGAGAGCAGTGTTACAACTGCCAGATAAATGAGCGCTGCTGCCAGGAGAGGCATTAACGGTTCATATGTCTGGCTTCGGATTACGTTGGCACCGTGTGTAATATCGGTAAGTGCAATGTAACCACAAATGGATGTTTCTTTTAACAGAGTAATAAATTCATTTGCAAGTGCAGGCAATACATTTTTGAATGCCTGTGGTGCAATGATGTACATCATAGTCTGTGCATAGTTAAAACCTAAGCTTCTGCCGGCTTCGAACTGTCCGTTATCAATGGACATAATACCGGAACGTACGATTTCTGCTACGTATGCACCGGAGTTAATACCGAATGTAAGGATAGCTACAAAACGTTTACTGATATCAGGACTTGTAAATACTATGTAGTACATAATCAAGAGCTGAATCATCGCCGGTGTACCACGGATAACCGTTAAATATACCTTACAAAACCAATCTAAGATACGCACGATTAATGGATTTCTGTCATTCTTGTCCGCAGTGGAACGGATAACGGCTACTAAAAAACCTAAAACCGTACCAAGAAGAATAGCAAAAATAGTTACTGAGAATGTCGTACCAAGACCCTCGGTAATATACTTCCATCTGTTATCTTCTATGAAGTTAAGTATAAACTTTGCTTTAAAATCTGCCAAAACCACACCCCATTTTTTCTGTTGTCATAACCATTCGAAAGTTTTCTTTCTAAACCTTCTGTTTCCGTAAATGTCAAATTCAGAGCACGAAATCCTCCGTGCTCTGAACAATTGTTTCTTATTCAGCGTCCTTACGAACTACGATAACCTGTGTAGCTGTTGTGTATGGGTCTGAGAAGTCAACGCTCTGTAAACGGTCTTCTGTAATTGTCATACCTGCAACACCCATGTCAGCCTTACCACTTGTTACGGCATTGATGATAGAATCGAATTCCATATCTTCAATCTTTAATTCCATACCGAGCTTATCAGCAACTGCCTGAGCCATTTCTGCATCGATACCAACAATCTTCTGATCCTTGTAGAATTCGTATGGTTCGAAAGCTGCGTTTGTAGCCATGATTAATGTTCCGTTAGAACGGTCAACTCCTTCAGGAGAAACGTAAGGGCATGTTCCCTTTGTTTCATCGCCGATGTAGTTAGCAATAATCTGTGTTAATGTACCTTCTGCCTGTAATTCAGCAAGTGCTGCATTAACCTTAGCTGTTAAGTCTGCGTTTTCTTTTGAAATACAGATTGCATATTCTTCTAATGCAAATTCTTCTTCTAAGATTGTAAGGTCACTGTTTTTATCACAGAACGCGATAGCCGGCTGTTCGTCGATAATAACGCAATCAATCTTACCCTGCTTTAATGCCTGGATGGCATCTGCACCCTTGTTGTAACGTTCGATGGTAGAACCTTCTGCTTCATAATCGCTGGCATAGATATCACCGGTTGTACCAAGCTGAACACCGATTGTCTTTCCAGGTAAATCATCTACAGAAAAAACTGTGTTAGGAATTGCTTTGCTTCCACATGCAACTAATGTCATCATCATAGCTGCAACAAGAATTGTTGAAACTATCTTCTTCATAATAAATCCTCCAAATACTAATAAATATAAATTGTTAACAGACACATTCTAGCACATTTCATGGTAAAAACAAGCAGAAAGTACTACTTTTCCTTAAAAACATGCTATAAAATACAATATTTCCGTAAAAATAGGTTTTTTTGCATAATTATAGATATCTCGTGTCCCAAAAACACCTTACTCTAAGGTAAGGAGATATTGATATACATCTCTCTTAGAAATACCTCTTTCCTTTGCCACAAGCTTCATGGCTTCCTTATGGTCGATACCCTGTTCTTCGTATATTTTCATATGTTCTTCAATCGGCATCTGGGAAAAGCTTTCCTGCTGTTCCTGCTTTTTCTGTGAAAGACTCTTGCCCTCCATTACCAAAACATACTCGCCTCG
The DNA here is from genome assembly GCA_045531685.1 of Lachnospiraceae bacterium. GTDB lineage: Bacteria > Bacillota > Clostridia > Lachnospirales > Lachnospiraceae > RGIG8767. Next base: position 2,827 of record JAZSEL010000072.1, read on the forward strand.
CGGCTCATTTCCCTCATAATACTGCAGCGCATTCTCCAGCGTAGTCGGAAATACAGTTTCAAACTTTTTGGTCAACTCACGGCACAGGGTAATCTTACGCTCCCCTACAGCATCATACAGCTCCTTTAAAGTTGCTTTCAGATGATGAGGCGCTTCATATAAAATAATGGTGCGGCTTTCTTCTTTTAGCTCCTCTAAAATCACTTTACGCTCTTTTTTATCGGTCGGTAAAAATCCCTCAAAACAGAATCGTCTTGTAGATAATCCGGAAAGAGTCAGCGCCGTAATGAGTGCCGCCGGTCCCGGTAAAGAAGTTACCGGAATTCCTGCTTCGTGACACATCTTAACAAGAACCTCTCCCGGGTCTGAAATCGCCGGAGTTCCCGCATCCGTAATCAGGGCAATGTCTTGTCCTGCTGCCAGCTTCTCTATTAAGGTATATGCTTTCTCTACCTTATTGTATTCGTGGTAACTTGTCATCGGCGTGGAAATCTCAAAATGGGTCATGAGCTTGCGGCTGTTTCTGGTATCCTCTGCCGCAATTAAATCCACATTCCGAAGAGTCTCCAAGACTCTCGGTGTCATATCCTGCAAATTACCAATTGGGGTTGCACATAAATATAGTGTTCCTGCCATATTGTTTCTCCAAAAAAATCGAGTTCCATAGACTCCGCATTACCAATAGGTATCCGCATATAAGTTGGTAACGGACTCTATCCAAACTTCTTATATCTATCAAATCACTTAATACCCGTACACATCATAAATCTCTTGTGTATACACGCCCGGCTTCTCATACACAATCAACGGCTTTTCCACCTGCATGCGGGATTTGCCACCGCGGACTGCCTCTATCAGCACCATATTGGGTTCCTTATCTATGTATGGGTATACCAGCTGCATACGTTTCGGCTCTAAGCGGTACTTGGTCAGCGTCGTGATAATTTCCGCCAGACGGAATGGTCTGTGTACCATATAAAAATGCCCGCCCGGTACCAAAAGTGCCGCTGCGTTCTCAATCACATCTTCCAATGTGCATAATATTTCATGTCTTGCAATGGCCTTTTCCCCATGGGGATTTACCAGCCCATGCTGTCCAATCATGTATGGGGGATTGGAGGTGATTACCTGAAAAGAAGCCTTCGGAAAAAGATTCTTTGCTTCTTTAATATCTCCGGTCACAATGGAAATCTTATCCTGCAAATCATTCAGCGCTACACTTCTAAGTGCCATATCCGCACTCTCCGGCTGAATCTCAAGTCCGGTCAAATGTGCCGCTTCCGTCTTTGCTTCCATCAATATCGGGATAATCCCTGTTCCGGTTCCCATATCCAGCACCTTATCTCCCGGTTTTGCCGCCGCAAAGCCGGATAACAGTACCGCATCCATTCCAAAACAAAAACGGTCCGGATCCTGTATGATCCGGTAACCGTTTCTTTGTAAGTCGTCAATTCTCTCGTTTTCTTTAATTGTCACCTGCATAAATTAATCATCCAGAGAAGCTGTCTTGTCCTGTTTTTCTAACTTCTCCAGCTCCTTCATCTCTTCTGCGGAAAGTTTAATCTTGTCTTTTTTATGCTTCTTCTTAAAGCGGAGGTCCTCCACCGGATATTCCTGAATCTCCTTGGTATCTCCGTTTTCTACAATTACTTTTACCAACTGGCGAAGAATATTTACGCTCTGTACTTCACCCTTCTGACCGTCCTTGGTAGTTACCTGGTCTCCCACGTTTGGAAGTCTTCGGTTCAATTCTTCGTAAGTCTCTTCTTCATGCTTTAAACAGCACATTAATCTTCCGCATACGCCGGAAATCTTAGTTGGGTTCAAAGAAAGGTTCTGTTCCTTTGCCATCTTAATAGACACCGGAATAAACTCAGATAAATGCGTGTGACAGCAAAGAGGTCTTCCGCAAATACCGATACCGCCCAAAATCTTGGTCTCGTCTCTTACACCAATCTGACGGAGCTCGATTCTTGTCTTAAATACGGCAGCCAAATCCTTAACCAACTCACGGAAATCGATTCGTCCGTCCGCGGTAAAATAGAACAGTACCTTATTGTTATCGAAGGTATACTCTGCATCGATAAGCTTCATGGCAAGTCCATGCTTACGGATTTTTTCAAGACAAATCTTAAAGGCTTGCTTCTCTTTTCCTTTGTTTGCCGCTTCCTGCTCAACATCCTTTTCGGTTGCAATACGGAGCACCGGCTTAAGAGGCTGAATCACCTTGTCATCTTCTACTTCCTTCGGGTCACCCACTACCGTACCGAATTCTACCCCTCGTGCAGTCTCTACGATAACATGGTCGCCACGCTTAATGTCATATTCCAATGGGTCAAAAAAATACACCTTACCTGCTGTACGGAAACGTACTCCAATTACTTTAATCATCTATACACCTCACAAAATCTTTTCGGAACACTGCCTTACAAAAGCCTGTACGCTCTTTTTGCAAAACCGCTTCCTAATTTTCTTTAATTGTCAGCAAAAGCAACTCCATGGTCAAATCAAAATTAACATTGGAGGAAAGACGCTTCTTAGCGGTATCCAACGCTTTAATAATAATCTCGATTCCTTCATAGGTACTCTTAGCCGCTGTCTTTTTAATATACTGTATTTCCTCTTTAAAAATCAAGTGGTTTACATCCTTTGTTGCCTTAAACAACAAAGCATCCCGGTACCAGATAGCGAGAATATCCAGATAATCATTGATTTCCAGCTTATATTCTCCCATTCTCTTAATAGCCTTGGTAATTTCATGAATTTCCATGTCATTGATATATTTTAACAATGCCACTGCTTCATTCTTAATATTGTCAAAGTCCTCACTGGACGCTAACTGTCTTGCTTTTCCTACATTTCCCCTTGCAAACGCTGCACAAACCGCTGCCTTATAATCCGGAAGCTGATATTCCTTCATCAAAAATTCCTGAATCCGGCTGTCGCTGACCGGCTTCATGTTTAACACAATACAACGGCTGACAATGGTCTGCAAAAAGGTTTCCATATTGGAGGTCAGAAGAATAATCACACCATACTCCGGTGGCTCCTCCAATGTCTTGAGCAGGGCATTCTGTGCCGCCACATTCATTTTTTCTGCTTCATTGATAATGTAAATCTTCTTCGGTCCCTTGTATGGTTTAATCACAATATCCCCATTTACCTGAGTACGGATATCATCCACACCGATGGTATTTGGCTTTTCATGTGTCACACGGATAATGTCCGGATGATTTCTGCTCTCTGCCTGCTTACATGCCACACATTCACAGCAAGGCTCATTTCCCTGCTTTTCACACTGAAGCGCCATGGCAAAAATATTCGCAATAAACTCCTTACCGCTGTTCTTTTCCCCATTAATAATATACGCATGAGAAGTCTTACCGGATGCTAACGCTCCCTGTAAGTGCTCCTTAATCATATCCTGTCCGATAATGTCCTTAAAACCCACCATACCTCTATCTCCTCTATTACCTCTTGCTATCCGTCCTTGGATATCGCCAATTCTATGTAAATATATCTAATAGCAATCCTCTGATTTCCCCGATTTTTTCCAAAATCGAAAGATTGTCCTTTTCGTCCTTTACCAACTCCTGAGCCAGTTCATCCAGGTTCTTGTCCACCAAACGGATAATTCCATAAACCCTATGGCGACCCTTTCTGTCTAAGAAGTTTTCTCTGGAAAACTCATGGGAGCGGTTTACGATTTCATTCAGAAAATCTTTGATTAACCCCCGATACCGCTTCATGTCTTTAACATCACGATGCTTGGCAAGCTTCTCTCCCTGCATGGTA
>JAZSEL010000032.1:0-2171 GCA_045531685.1 Lachnospiraceae bacterium
AAAAGATATTTCCCCAGCTCTCTTTTCAAGAAATCACTTTTTATCTTTTCCACGAAGTACACTCCTCGGTACAGACGCTGCACCGACAACTTAAGATGATTTGTCCATTCTATGTAAATCATGTTGGACTGTCAACATTGCAGACAACCCCAGTCCTGTATCAGACGCAACCTCGGCATACCCTCCCACATCTTCCACATTCAGGGCCATTACAGTCATGCCAAGTACCGCAGTGACTTGGGAATATGCTTCGGATTAATCGATACTGAGACCTGTCTCAGAAAAAGTGAACTGGAGTGTTTCTGTTTTACTATATGGTCTCATGAGTTCGACAAATCGCTCCTGACTGACTTCATACAAAACAGTCCCAGTTTCATTGAGAACAGCACAATCGACAATCTTTTTGTAGTAACTCCATTCCCACGGCCATATACCCAGGTCTCCTATTCTTATCCACAACTCTTGGTTTGCCTCCAAAAATACCTTCTCTTCTTGTATATTCTCCGAGCCTTCCTTATATCTAAAAATTATTGTAATTGGCTCTGGAAACCCATTTGCAACGTATGTATTTCCACTTGGGTCACAAGATATGAAAAAAATATTAGTCATGAACACAAACAGATAAATCTTCCTCCACATTGTTATTTTCTCCTTGTTCCTGGTATTTCGGCATAATCATCCGCCGCCATGCCATCGGGTATTTCGGGCCTGTTGCTATCTCGATTTCTTCCATCTCTTGTGTTTTTGGGTTTATTATTTTCTTAATTTCTAATTGCTACCAAATATATGTATTATCTCTTTGCGTGAAGAAAGGAACCGCTAAGTTTCTCTTATGTGCATCACTCATCTATTCCCCCAAACAGCCAATTTTTATTTATGTCATCAAAAAAATTTATTTCTGCAATACAAGTGTCATTAAATGAACTTCCATGATAAATACCTGAGATTTTAAAATAAAAAGGCCCAAAGCAAAGAAAATCTATACAGGATAATTGATAATTTAATTTTCTATCTTTAAATTCTACTATCTTTGGATTTCGTTCAATTAATTCTGTTTTTGAATCATTTAGTTGGTATCCAACAATATCTATTTTTTTTACACGATTATTTTTTAGATATAAATTTTCATTTGAAGCATATCCATTTATAAGCGAAATCGTAAAACTTCCTAAATACTCATTTCCATATCCAGGAAATGAAAGTTTCATCAAATCATCTTCGGTGTTCTCCACGTAGCTTGTGGCGGGGTTGCCGTCAAAGGCGTTCTGGATGCTGTACTTTAAGGGGCTTTGGGGGTCAAAAAGGTAGCTTGAGGCCGCTATTCTTATATATTTGTCTGAGTCGCTGAATGCTGCGGCCAAATCCTCCTGTATATTCACCCGCAGGAATTCCGTTGAGTTTGACCCTCCAACCTGGTCTTTGCATGTGTAATATTTTATTGAGACAACACCCTCTTCCCACCTTGTTCTGTCAACTGTAAAAGATACACCTGTTTCTGTTATGAAAAATCCTATTTCTTTTTCATTAAGTGGCTTGATAAACAAATCGTTAAACAAGAAATATTCCCAACAGTCTGTTGTGCTGCCATAGACCTTGTATTCTAACGCCCTGATTTTATATATGCCTTTAGATTTGTCCTTTGCATATACAGTCTGTTGAACCCTATGATAGATAAAATTTTCATAACTCTCTATAGAAAATGTTTTATCATGATATGTCGATTCTAAAAAATCGCTCATATTTTGGTTACAAACAAGTACCCTGTAAAAATCTATATTATTTACGGTTTCTTTATAAACCCTCCTTTCTTGAATAACATATTCTGGAGAACCCCAACTGTCTGACTTGAATTGTTCTATATCGGAGTTTACTTTCTGTTGAGCTAAAAACTCCTTCTCCTCCTCCGCTTCAAGCCGGCTCAGTTTCTGCCAGCTGTTGGGCATCATGTTCTTGAGCTCAGGTGCCTGGGCCTGCAATGTGCTTGCCATAATTGCCATCACCAGCATTAGCGCAAATAGCTTTCTCATCGTCTTCCTCCTATGTTCTTGTCACCACATATTTTCTTTCTATGTGCTTTAATTTTTCCGAATAGCCCTTTCCGCTAATCTCAAAGCTCAAGGTTATGTAATGGGTTCCACAATTTTCACTATCTGATGAAATCTCTTCTAGAT
>JAZSEL010000163.1:0-21511 GCA_045531685.1 Lachnospiraceae bacterium
TCTGTAATGTAGGCTGATAACCTACGGCTGAAGGTACACGTCCAAGTAACGCAGATACTTCAGATCCTGCCTGTGTGAAACGGAAAATATTATCAATAAATAATAATACGTCCTTTCCACCTTTATCACGGAAATATTCCGCCATGGTAAGTCCTGTAAGACCAACACGCATTCTCGCTCCCGGTGGCTCGTTCATCTGTCCGAACACCATGGTAGTCTTATCAATAACTCCGGATTCTTTCATTTCGTAGTAAAGGTCATTACCTTCACGTGTACGCTCGCCTACACCTGTGAATACGGAATATCCACCGTGCTCGGTTGCGATATTACGGATTAACTCCTGAATAAGTACGGTCTTACCTACACCGGCACCGCCGAATAATCCAATCTTACCACCCTTCTGATAAGGGCAAAGAAGGTCAACGACCTTAATACCTGTTTCTAAAAGTTCTGCTTCTGTAGCCTGTTCTACAAATTCCGGAGCAGGTCTATGAATCGGTTCATAGAATTCAACTTCCGGAGCCGGTAAATTGTCAATAGGCTCACCCAATACATTAAACATTCTTCCCAATGTATTTTCACCAACCGGTACAGAGATTGGCGCACCTGTTGCTTCTGCATCCATACCTCTTACAAGTCCGTCTGTTGGGCCCATGGCAATACATCTAACGGTATCATCTCCCAAATGCTGGGATACTTCTACAACCAATACACTGTTATCTTTTCTGACAATCTTGATTGCTTCGTTAATTTCAGGAAGTTTTCCTTCTGAAAACTTAACGTCAAGAACGGCACCGATAATCTGTGTAATTTTTCCGATTGTCTTTTCTGCCATTTTGTTGATTCCCTGTAACTGTTCAGTTCCTTCCAGTTACAAGCAAAAATCCATCCTAAATCATCTTCGGTGATGGGATTTTTGCTCATAAAACTCGGGATTTTTCTCCGAAAAACCCTCGCGGAACCTCAGTGCAAAAGTTACTTCTCCCTTCTTTTAATATTATGAGATTGCATTTGCACCTGCAATAATTTCTGTTAATTCCTGTGTAATAGAACCCTGGCGGGCACGGTTATACTGCAGTGTTAACTTACCAACCAATTCTTCCGCATTGCTTGTTGCAGAATCCATGGCCTGCATTCTGGCACCGTTTTCGCTGGCAACAGATTCTACCATTCCGCCATAAATAAGGCTTGTTACATATTTTGGAATGATTAATTCTAATGCTTCCTGTTCTGCCGGTTCAAAGTTCATAGGAATGTCATTTCCTGACTCTGCTTCTCCTTCCACAGACGTATCTGTTTCAACAGGTAACAGCTTCATCAGAATCGGTTCATGCACAACCGTATTTTTAAAATGTGTATACGCAAGATATATTTCTCCGATTTCGCCTCGTTTAAAGGCATTCAGCAGATTTGCGCTGATTCGCATGGCATCAATATATTCCGGATTCTCAATCATATCCGAATAATCATCTGCCAGTTCATACCCATAACGGGCCATTGCTTCTCTACCTTTGGAACCCAGAGTATAGATAACCAAATCCTCTTTTTTCAGTTCCCCCCTAGTAATCAGCTTAACTACGTTGGAGTTATATCCACCTGCAAGACCACGGTTACCGGTAATCATAATGACTGCCTTTTTACCGCCCTCCTGTGGTGTAATATACGGATGCTGAATGGTTCCTGCTTTTGCTAACATGGACTGTACGGTACGGTACATGTAAGAAAAATAATCCTTGGCCTCCGTCGCACGGCGCTTGGACTTTTGAAGCTTTACTGTAGAGACTAACTTCATGGCCTTTGTGATCTGCTGAGTACTCTGAATACTACTCTTACGTCTTTTGATGTCTCTCATAGACGCCATATCATATCACCTGTTCCCATCCAAACAAAGCTCTGCTTTGTTTATGCTTACTCTGACTAATTGAACTTCTCTCCAAATTCTGCCAGTGCTTTCTTTAATAAGCCTTCTGTTTCCTCTGAAATCTCTTTTGTAGAAGCAATTGCTTCCGGAATTTCAGGATACTTTGTATCAATAAATGCAAACAATTCTTTTTCATATCTTGTAACATCTTCTACCGGAACAGAAAGAAGATACTTTCTTGTAACCGCGTAAATAATAATTACCTGATACTGAACCGGCATTGGCTGATACTGTGGCTGCTTTAATACTTCCTTAACGCGTTCACCCTGGTCAAGAGTCTCTTTTGTACTGGCATCCAATTCGGAACCGAACTGGGCAAATGCCGCAAGCTCACGATACTGGGCAAGCTCTGTACGGATAGGTCCGGCAATCTTCTTCATCGCCTTAATCTGTGCGGAACCACCAACTCGTGATACGGAAAGACCCGCATTAACCGCCGGACGGAAACCTGCATTGAACATTTCTGTTTCAAGGTAAATCTGTCCATCTGTAATAGAGATAACGTTAGTCGGAATGTAAGCAGATACGTCACCTGCCTGTGTCTCAATAATCGGAAGTGCTGTTAAAGAACCTCCGCCGTATTCGTCACTCATTCTTGCCGCTCTTTCCAGAAGTCTGGAATGGAGATAGAATACGTCACCTGGATATGCCTCACGTCCCGGTGGTCTCTTAAGAAGCAAGGAAAGTGTACGGTAAGCAGTTGCATGCTTACTTAAGTCATCATAGATAACGAGTACGTCATCCCCGTTTTCCATCCATTCTTCACCAATCGCACATCCAGAGTATGGTGCAATATACTGTAATGGTGCAAGCTCACTGGCTGTTGAAGCAACCACGGTTGTATAAGCCATAGCACCGAATTCTTCCAATGTCTTCACAATATTAGCAACGGTAGATGCTTTCTGACCGATTGCAACGTAAATACATTTAACATTCTGTCCCTTCTGGTTAATAATGGTATCAATAGCGATGGCTGTCTTACCTGTCTGACGGTCACCGATAATTAACTCACGCTGGCCTCTTCCGATAGGAACCATGGAGTCGATGGCTTTGATACCTGTCTGTAACGGAACGTTTACAGATTTTCTTGTGATAACGCCGGATGCTACTCTTTCAATCTGGCGGAATTTATCTGTCTGAATCGGACCCTTGCCGTCAATCGGCTGTCCAAGAGAGTTTACTACACGTCCAAGCATTGCATCGCCAACCGGAACTTCCACTACTCGTCCCGTTGTCTTAACAAGGTCACCTTCGTTGATATTTTTGCTGTTACCGAGTAATACGGCACCAACATTATCTTCTTCCAGGTTTAATACCATTCCGTAGACTTCACCCGGAAATTCCAGTAATTCACCCTGCATTGCATTCTCTAAACCATGAACACGAGCAATACCGTCTGCCACCTGAATAACAGTTCCCACCTCGGAAACTTCCAATTCATTGGCATATCTCTTGATTTGATCCTTGATTACTGAACTTATTTCTTCTGGTCTTAAATTCATGGATCTGTTTCCTTTCTTTATTCTGTCAGTTACATCCTAGACTCCCTGACAAAACCTCTTCTTACAAAAAATAGTTATAACTGAATCTGCAACAAACTCTGCTGCATCTTTGCTATCTTTGTGCGGATACTGCTGTCCACAACCCTGTCCTTGATACGGATTTGCATACCACCAATCAAGGATTCGTCTACCAGATAATTCATTTCCATTTTCCGGTAATCCGTAGTTGCAAGCAATTTCTGCTCCACTGCATCTTTTTGCTGCGCAGAAAGCTCAAGCGGTGTTGATACATATGCCACACCAATTCCCTTAAACTCTTTTGCACAGTCTAAAAAGTACTGTAAAATATTCTGAATCTCTGCGTAACGCCCTTTTGTTACGACTAATGTAAGAAAACCAACCAATTCCTTACTGATACGTCCGGTAAAAATCTCTTTTACCAGAGCAATTTTCTCATCTACAGACACACGTGGATGATTCATTAATTTACTGAAATCTTCTTCCTGCTTTAGAACCACTAAAAGCTGTGAAATTTCTTCAATGAACTCATCTGTCTTATTTTCTTCTACCGATAACGAAAATAGGGCGTCGCCATATGTTTTTGAAATTAGCTTAGCCATGTGCCATCACCTATTTCCTTTAATGTCTCTTCTACCAGACGATCCTGGATTGCATGATCCATAGATTCTCCTACTGCCTTTTCTGCTAATACTGCAGCTACGGAAATCATTTCCTTCTTTACATCATCTGTAATCTTCTTCTTTTCAAGTTCTGCTTCCACATGGGCTCTGTCGATAATTGCAGCAGCATCTTCCTTTGCTTTTGCAATAATCTTTGCCTCATTGTCCATTGCTTTTTTACGCGCTTCGCTTAAAATTGCTTCGGCTTCCTTGTTGATATCCTTTAATTTTGATTCATATTCCAGTTTTAATGCTTGTGCCGCTTCCTGATTGTTCTTAGCATCTTCCAATTCACCCTGAATCTTCTCGCTTCTTTTTCTAAGCATCTCTCTTGCCGGATTGAACAAGAAATAAGATAAACAGAAGAATAACGCGATGACTGCCAAAAGTGTCAGGATGGAGTCACTTAATAACTGAGGTGTCAGATCAAATAAATAAGGATCCATTTCTGCGGTTGCCAGTATAAACCGGCTGCCAACTATAGTATTCAACGTTCTGCCCCCTTTCTGTTAGTTTATTTCGAAGGCATATATTTAAGGTACTAATGGTTTTACGAATAAGAGTAAGAACGCAATTAAAAGACCATATAAACCTGTTGTTTCGGCAACAGCCTGTCCTAATAACATAGTACTTGTAATGTCAGACTTTGCACCCGGATTACGTCCTACTGCACTTGCTGCATGTCCTGCTGCGATACCCTGACCAACACCAGGTCCGATACCTGCGATAACAGCTAAACCAGCACCGATTGCTGAACATCCTAAAATAAAGTTTGAATTAAATTCCATTATATTTTCCTCCTAAAATCATTACTTTTTACTTTAATATCCATTCCACTTTCAGAGCCATGCTACTCACTTACTGCCATGGCATCCGATATATATGTCATCGTCAGCATACAGAATACATATGTCTGTATTGCCCCGGAAAACATATCAAAATAAACATGCAATACTGCCGGCCAGAATAACGCCACTTTACTTAACAACCCGTATACAAGGGCCATCATAACCGTTCCTGACAACACATTGGCAAACAAACGCAGTGATAACGAAATCGGAACCGCAATATCCCCAATCATATTAATTGGCGCCCAGAACGGCCACGGATCACACAATCCCTTAATAACACCGGATACTTTCTGATACCTGAATTTGTTTACATGAATCAATGTAAAAGTCATAAGACCCAGCGGCAATGTTACACCATAGTCGGCTGTCGGTGGTCTGAGTCCGAATAATCCTGAGATATTACTGATTAGGATAAAAATGAAAATCGTTCCGATATAATTGCGGAAGTTCTTTCCGTATTTACCCATGGTATTGTTTACCATTCCGTCTAACATCTCCACGATTAACTCAACCACATTCTGAAATCCTGTTGGCACTTCTGTTGCATTTAACATGGCTCTTCTTGCAAAAATGCCAAAGATAATCAGCACCAGTAGTATGATTAAGAGACACATATGTGTTGTAGTAATCCAAACCTGATTTCCAAAGAAATTGTAGGAAAACACACCATGTATCATGAAATCAATGTCCGCTTCGCCTGTAAGCAGGATTCCCTGTGCCATACACTCACCTCCTTATTCTTTTTATTCCATACCCTCTTCCCCTTTATGAAAAAGATACTTGCGGGTATAAGGCTGCAAATACGCGCCTGCCTTCAACCCCATTAAGCCAAGAAAAACTGCTAACGGATAGGCAACGTCCGTTAGACATATTACGAAAAACACCAACAATATGACCCCATAACGGATCATACTGCTTTTTACTGAATAGGAATTAGCCGCACCGGCATTCCCTGCATTGCGCTCCAGATTACTCTTCAAAGACCAATACATATGCACGGCCGCTCCTTCCGCCAGTAAAAGCCCAATCAAAAGACCAAGCAGATACTTTAATGCAGATGGAACAAACCATATCCCAATCAGTAAACACATAAGAACAAAAAGGAGAATTCCTGTCATTAACTCTTTAAGAGTCTCGTCCATCTTTTCTGCGTTTATTCCCACTTGCAGAATCTCCTTTCCCGCCGCTATACACCCGCTTTGCAAGTAAAAATACATTGCGGAATCCGGCTAATGCTCCGACAAAAAACAGAATTATGAAAAAACACCCCGTCCCCAACCGTTTATCCAATAAATATCCGGCCAAAGAACACATAAAAATAGGGACCAACATGTTGATAGTAAATTGCGAAAAAAAAGTTAATGCTTTATACACGCTTCTATCAAATTTCACATGAGTCCCTTCCTTCCCATTCCTCTGTTTTCGCTTGAATATTCGAGCCTTTTTGTAAAAAACTGCCCATTTTCAAACAGACATAATTATACCTTGTTTTTTTACTTGTGTAAAGCGATAAAGCCGTTGTATACAACTTTTCAGTTACTCTTTAAACTTTATTTATAATTATAAAATTTCATTTCCTTTTTCGGAAAATATTGGTTGACGCAACCCTTGTTAATGTGTAACATTAAAAGAAATATTAGTGTTTTTACTGAATATTTTATTCTTTTTAAAGTGTTTTCAAAAAGTTCTGTCATTGCCAAATATATGGAAATCAAGAGGACATCGCATGAAAAATTGGAAGCTTTACCGCAGACGTCTTATCCCTAATGAATGTATTCCCCTTAACAAAGATATTATTCTGCATTCTGATGAGAATCTGATTATTACCAAGTGGAATACATTAAAACCGCGTTCTGATTTCCACCACGGATATTCTGCCTATTATTTAAATAGGGGATATAAAATCAGCCGGTTCTATGATGTCAATGACAATCTTGTATATTGGTATTGCGATATCATTACGCACAACGTGGAAAATGAAATTGATTTAATTATTACGGATTTGCTCGCCGATGTGATTGTGTACCCGGATGGCTTTGTTCAGGTTCTGGATATGGACGAGTTATGTGATGCAAAAGAAAAAGAACTGATTACACAGGAAGAATTCTTTCTTGCCGTAAAACAGTTAGGAAGTCTGCTTGATATAATCTATAGCGGACATCTGGAAGAATTTGCCAACCCTCTTCTGGATGCTATTCAAGCCAATCCATAAACTCTTCACTAATGACAAAAATCCCACCACTTTAACCCAGTGGTGGGATTCTTTTTATTCATTTAATAAAAAATATGTCCTCCGATACTGATACCGCTCAGTCCTTCTATCGGAGTTCTGAAATATACACAATTACCTACATTGGTCTGTCCTGCCATCGCTTCGTCTGCTGCCTTGTAACAGGCCGCTGTAGCCTTATTCTCAGCCAGTGCCAATGCCAGTCTTCCGCTTCCTACCGGTGAAAACTGCTTGTTCTGATAAATAACACCGGTCACAGAGTCCGGGTATACACTGGAAAGCACACGGTTAATAACTACTGCTCCAACGGCAAGCTGTCCTGCATACGGTTCGCCTCCTGCCTCACAATAAATCAGGTTAGCAAGCAAATATCTGTCACCTTCTGCAAAATCCACTTCCGAAATATCTCTCCATTTGGACTGTGCCGCCAATTTGGATAAGGCAATTTCTTCCGCAAGCTTTTTCTTAAGGTAGGCGATATTTTCCTCTTCCTTCTTGATCTGCTCTTCATAGGCAGCTGCCTGGGCTTCTGCCTCCGCAATCTGTCCGGAATACTGATTGATGCTGGAGCTTGTAGAGTTCACATAGCCGGTTACCTTTTCCTGTTCCGCCTTTGCTTCTTCTTTTAAGCCATCCAACTCTATCTTTTCCTGTTCCAGCTCTGCTTTCTTTTCTTCAATTAACTGTCTGGTTTTTTCATATTCTTCCATCAGGTTCATATCATACTCAGAAAGTTCCTGAATGTAAGTTGTTTTATTAATGAAATCACCAAACCCACTGGCATTCATGAGAATCTCCAGATACATAGTATCCTTTTTCTCATACATAAAACGGACACGCTTTTTCATATCGGCATATTGTGTCTCTTCCGTCTCAATGGCTTCTGCAAGGTCAGCCTCTGTCTGCTCGATTTCTTCAAGCTTTTTATCAATCTGATCCTCCAAATCCGCAAGACGGTCACTTACTGCCGTCAACTCTTTATTAAGCTGATTCAACTTCCCCTGCAAAGAATTCTTGGTGTCTTCCATGCTGGCAATGTTGGATTCCGTTTCACTCAACTTATTCTTTGTTTCTGCATGTTCCTTCTCTGCCTGTTCCAGCTTTTCTTTGGTCGTGGCTGCATGCGCATCCATAACCGGCAGTCCGGATAAATATATCGAGGCTGTCAGCACCATAAGAATGATGCGCTGCTTCCCTTTCCTTTTCATATCTTACTCCAATTACTATACTTCAATCACTATCTGACGTCCGCTGACTTCATACTGTTTACAAACAATACCTGCTGCCTGAAACATTTTCTTGGCAACAATATTCCCGTCAGTTCCGTCATATTTATCACTGTCATAAATAACGGTTTTGATTCCGCTCTGGATAATTGCCTTTGCACACTCATTACATGGGAAGAGGGAAACATAGAGTTTCGCTCCCTGCAAATTACCGCCACGGAAATTCAAAATAGCATTCAATTCCGCATGTGTTACATAGGCATACTTGGAATGAATCATATCCCCGGTCCTGTCCCATGGAAATTCCTCGTCAGAACATCCGATTGGAAAACCATTGTAACCTACGGACAAAATCTTATTGTCATCACTGACAATGCAGGCCCCCACCTGCGTATTTGGATCTTTGGAACGATTGCCGGACAATTTGGCAATACCCATAAAATACTCATCCCATGAAATATAATCTTCTCTTTTTGTAACCATAACTTACCCCTTATTTTGTACCGAAAATACGGTCTCCCGCGTCACCGAGTCCCGGAACAATATAACCATGGTCATTTAATTTTTCATCTAAGGCACCGATGTACATATCCACATCCGGATGAGCCTCTTTCATTTTTTCAACGCCTTCCGGTGCTGCTAAAATGCACATGAAATGAATCTTCTTGCAGCCCTTATCCTTTAACATCTGGATTGCCGCTACGGAAGAACCGCCTGTTGCAAGCATTGGGTCTACTACATACACTTCTCTTTCTGCACAATCAGCAGGAAGCTTGCAGTAATATTCAACCGGATTTAATGTCTCAGGATCACGGTATAAACCGATATGACCTACTTTTGCAGCCGGAATCAGAGACAACATACCATCAACCATCCCAAGACCTGCACGGAGAATCGGTACAATTGCCATTTTCTTACCCTTTAATTCTTTTACGGTCGCCTCACAAATCGGAGTCTCTATCGTAACATCCGTAAGAGGAAGGTCTCTGGTTGCTTCGTAACAGATAAGCATCGCAATTTCGGAAATCGTCTGTCTGAAATCTTTTGTTCCTGTGCTTGTTCTTCTGATATATCCAATCTTATGCTGGATTAACGGATGATCCATAACTACTACTTTTGCCATAATTTCTTCTCCTTTGTCTCACTTGTTTTATGCTTCAATAAGGTCAATTCTTCTCTGGTGGCGCTCATCACCGGAAAACTCTGTATTTAAGAAGGTATCTACTATTTCGTTTGCCATCATCGGTCCGATAAGTGCCGCTCCCATGGCAAGGACATTTGCATTGTTATGAAGTCTTGTCATCTTAGCTGACAATGGTTCCGAACATAATGCACAACGGATTCCCTTATGCTTATTAGCTGTCATGGAAATACCCACTCCTGTCGTGCAAATCACAATTCCCTTCTCGCATTCGCCACTTTCTACGGCTTCTGCTACTGCATGTCCGAATACCGGATAGTCGCAGGATTCTTTTGCGTAGCATCCAACATCCTTTACTTCCACACCGATTTCCTTTAAGTGCTTGATTACGGATTCTTTCAAATCGTATCCGCCGTGATCACTTCCGATTGCTATCATAAAAATGCCCTCCTTTGGATTATTACTTTTATCTATAAGGCTATCGCCCATTTTACACATGTAATACCTGATGACCCGCCGCTTTTAGCAGACGGTTCATAATGGCCTGCCCCATACCTCCTGCATCAAAAGACTCTGAAAAGATACAGGTAACACCTTCGTCATCAAATTCCCGCAATATCCGGTAAAGTCCTTTTGCGATGGACACTTCATCACTCCGTGCCCCCACACTTTTTATGCTGCTGCCAACATAGCGCCCTATGGTCTCATCCGTTCCGATAATCCCCACCTTTTCACCACGTTCCAGTGCTTCTTTTGCCAAGTCATTTATCCTGCAAAGAACTGCCTCTTCTTCTCCTGCTACTATGGTCAGTTCTCCCTTTGGTGCATAATGCTTATATTTCATTCCGGGAGCCTTCGGCTTATCCAGACAGTCCCCGTCTAAAATGGTCTTATCAATATCCACTTGCCCAAGAACTTCCCTAAGCATCTCGATGGTTATATATCCCGGCCGTAGCAACATCGGCACTTCGCCTGTCAAATCCACAATGGTAGATTCCAAACCAATCTCCACATCTCCGCCGTCAAGAATCATCTCAATGCGTCCCTGCATATCCTCAACCACGTACTTAGCACAGGTAGGACTTGGTCTTCCCGACACATTGGCACTTGGCGCTGCCACATACCCGCCTGCCGCCTCGATAAAGGAAAGTGCAATCGGGTCAACGGGCATTCTTACCGCTACCGTATTCAGTCCTCCCGTAGTTGCCTCCGGTACCGCGTCCGACTTAGGTAATACCATGGTAAGAGGTCCCGGCCAGAATTCTTCTGCCAGCTTTCCGGCATTTTCCGGAAAGTCTGATACAATGGCGTGAATATCCTCTAACCGGCAAATGTGTACAATCAATGGATTGTCGCTGGGTCTTCCCTTTGCCGCATATATTTTTCTGGAAGAATCCGGATTCAATGCATCTCCCCCAAGGCCATATACCGTCTCGGTAGGAAACGCCACCAATCCTCCCTCACGGATAATTTTACCCGCTATTTCCATTGCTTTATCATCTTCGGTTGTATGTGTCATTTTAGAAACTATGGTTTCCATGAATCCATCTGTCCCTCTATATCGTTAAATTCATTTATTATGTCCGCAAAAACCCACTTTAATCAATTAATCTTAACATAAAAACGCCCTTTCGTGAATACCGAATAGGGCGTTTTAACTACCAATTATTGCTTTTCAAAAATGCAGGCATTTATTTCTCAAGGGTTATCTTTCCGTCCCGGATAGACATACGTACTTTATTGCCATCTAAATTCATAGTCTCCAAGAATTCTCTCGGAATCTGGACACGTCCTGCCCTGTCAATTACGGCAAATTCATCCTGGGTATCTTCATCCCAGCCGGCAGATGCCCCCTCCAGCACATCCGCATGCGTTTCTTTCAAAATTCGTTCGCTGCTGATTTTCCCGTCACGGATTGCGGCAACACGCTGTACCTTTTTGGACAAAAGCACATCATGGGTTACCAGAATAATTGTCTGCCCCCATTCCCTGTTCAGACGACGGAAAACATCCAGAATATAATCCGAAGTCTTACTGTCCACAGAGCCGGTAGGTTCATCTGCAAGTAACAGCTTTGGTGCATTGGCAACGGCGATGGCAATGGCGATTCTCTGTTGCTCCCCACCGGACAATTGGGATAACTTATTTCCCTTTTTGTGCTCCAGTCCCACCATGTCAAGCAATTCCAACGCTCTTTCCTTACACTTCTTTGCAGAGCCAATCTGCATAGGCACCATAACATTTTCCAGTGCCGTCAGATATGGGAAAAGATTGCGTCCATTATTCTGCCATACAAAGCCTACGGTTTTTCTCTTATACTCCACAAGCTGTCTCTCTGTCATGGTAAACAGGTTTTTTCCATCCACAAAAAGTTTACCCGCACTTGGCTTATCCAATCCGCCAATCATATTTAAAAAGGTGGACTTACCGCTACCGCTGTTTCCGATAATTGCCATAAGCTCCCCCTGTTCAACTGTCAGGTCAAGCCCCTGTAAGGCAACTACTTCTATGTCTTTTGTTTTATAAATTTTCATCAGGTTATCCGCCTGAACCATTATTTCACTCATCCGACTACTTCTCCGTCTGCCAGTTCTATTAAATGACTTCCCACATTCATAAGAGAGCTGTCATGGGTCGTCATTAATATGGTAATTCCTTCTTTTTCCACAAGTTCCCTGAATAGTCCTGCCACAACCTTTGATGTATGGCTATCCAGTTCTGCCGTTGGCTCATCCGCAAACAGAATCTGCGGCTTATGTACAATGGCACGGGCAATTGCCACACGCTGCTGTTCTCCACCGGATAACTCCTGTGGCATATGGTTCATTCTCTTTTCCAAACCAACCATACGCAGGCATTCTTTTACCCGTTCTTCCCTATTTTCTTTTATCCCTGCCAGCCGGAGTGCAAATTCCACATTTTCGTATGCATTTAACATAGGAATCAAAGACACCGACTGGAAAACAAAGCCCATTTTGGTTCTTCGGATTTGCTCTCTTTCATGCTCGGAAAGCGCTGTGATTTCCTGCCCGTCAAAAAATACCTGTCCCTTTGTCGGTTTATCCAATGCCCCCATAATGTTGATAAGGGTGGTTTTTCCGGAGCCGGAACGGCCTTTTAATACCGTAAACCCACTCCGCGGAATATACGCGTCCACTCCCTTTAAGGCGAGGAAGGGTTCCGCTCCCTCCACCGGGAATGCCCTTACAATATGTTTCATCTCCATAATAGAATTCTGTTCCATTAATCTTCTCCCAATTTTAATGCACCGGTAATATTGCTCTTTGATACAATCCGCAATAATACGGTGATACAAATAATGAGTACTGCTATAACGGTTCCGAATAATTTAACCAAGTCTCCGGTTTGACATACCAATTCAAGCGGCAGCATCTGGTCCGTTGCCGCATAGGCGTTCTGAATAATCGGTACATACAACACTGCCGCTGCCGCACCGATTAACACACCTGTCAGAACCGATAAAATACCACAGAAAATCTGTTCATTTAACAGGATATGGAATACTTCATTTTTACTCATACCCATGGCACGCAGAATACCAAATAGAAGTTCTCTTGAACGTATGGACAGGATCCAATAAATCAGATATCCCACTGCACAGAGTAGCAAAATAACCATAAAGCTTAATGACAGGATACCGTTTGTTCCCTGAAACAGGGTGTCCTTACGCAAATCTTCCTTCGCAATGATTACATCGGTATAGGATTTCACTTTAATATCATTCTCTTTTACGTAAGTGTAGAATCCGTCCGTTTCCTCTTCAAAATTCAT
Organism: Lachnospiraceae bacterium; assembly: GCA_045531685.1. Classification (GTDB taxonomy): domain Bacteria; phylum Bacillota; class Clostridia; order Lachnospirales; family Lachnospiraceae; genus RGIG8767. The sequence continues at coordinate 13,344 of JAZSEL010000163.1, forward strand.
CCAGACAGCATATGGGGTTACATCTGCTTTTCTTTGAAGATAGGAAAGATTGGCTACCAACAGATATTCGTCTTCCACCATAATCTCATTATCTTTATTAATGCTGTATACCTTAGACTGATACGTTGGCCAATAGTCCACAAAGCCGATTACCTGAAGACTGAATTTCCGGTTTTTCAGATTAATCAATAAGGTATTTCCAATTTCATAGCCATATTCCTTACGCATGTTCTCGGATAAGAGTACACCATTTGGCGTATTGGCAAGGGCGTTAAGATAATCATAAAAATCCAGTGGCAACAATTCTTCCGGCATATCCACCATTTCACCAAATTCTTTGGTATTGATTCCCATAATGGAGCACTCGGATTTGACAGAAGTTCTTCCGCCCACAATGCGTACTTTATCCTGAAGTACCTTGGTAATACCCGTAAGCCCTTCTATCGATTCATAACCTCCGAAATCCGGCTCATAGTATTCTACCTGTGCGTCCTCTCCGGTTCCTACAATTGCCGAATTGTCCTTCCATTTTTCCTGCATCACCACATCCACCGGTGTAAAATAGGACAAATTATTTTCTGCATTCTGCAAAATAGTTCTTGCTATGGTTGCATAGAAAATACCGAATGCCACCGTTAAAATCATAAAGAGCATAATGAACTGCTGCTTTGCTGACGTACGGATGGTACTTAAAAAGGACATATATGCCGCCGATGAAAGACGCTTCTTACGAATACTGTACAACAGTTTGATAAACAACGGATGCAGACGTAGGAATAAAAGCCCTAATCCCATAATAAAGAAGGTGGCACCAAAGTATAAGAACGGGTCTAAGGACTCGCCCCGCAATACCTGTTCCCGGACATTTGCCTGTGTTTTGGTAAAATTATAATAGGCATAGCCGGCAAGAGCTATCAAAATTAAATCTAAGAAACACTTCTGCCAGAACGGCTTAGTTATTTTCTGACTTCTCTGTTTTAAATTAACAATGGAAACGCCGCTGTATTTAACAACCGGAAGTACGGTCATAGCTATGGAAACGCCCATGGCAACCACACCGTATATCACCGCTTCCATAGTAAGTGTAGTCGGCAGCATGGCATTAAAATTAAATTCCAAAAATGCCCCCGCAGACCCCAGCATGGAACACAGAAACACTCCTACAGGGAGTCCGATTACCAGGCCAAGAGCTGCAATCAATGTACTCTGCATAAAATACAACGAAAGAATCTGTCCTCTCTTTGCGCCACGGCTCTTTAACATGGAAATCTCATTCTGTTCCATCCGAAGCATTTGTTCGGAAATCATAAACAGGAAAGCACAAAGCAATACCAAACACGGAATCTGTAAGATAAAGAGGGTTGCGGATATTTTTTTCTCCTTCTGCAAAAAAGTATCCAACACCTCCAAATAGTCCGGTTTGACCAGTTTCATACTGTCAATCTTCGTATTCAGCCATTTATTGGTTCTTTTCTGAATCGCCTCTGCTTCCTTGGAGTCGATATTCTCATAATCAAATAAGGTATCGTACTTTAATTCATATCCATAATGCTCCCTGTCACGGAAGGTATCCAAAAACAGGTCCTGCATCATAAAGCATTCTCTTCCCATATCTGCCTGGGAATCGGTCCAATAAATGTCATCCTTATCAACAGGAACAAAAATACCTACTATCTTTACATACAGAGGCTCCTTGTTTTCATTTGTTACACTTTCCAGAACCAATACTTCATCCAAAAGTACATCCATCTGTTTCAGCGCTTCCTGATTTACAATTACCTCTATGAGATTTTCATCCCCGGTATCCTCATACATACGTCCGGCAATTAATTCAATTCTCTCTTCCATGCCGGTAATAATACCCACACTCATACGGATAGAATCTATATCCTCACGTTCAAGCGTAGAAGACGCCAATTCTTCACGTATCCGGAAGTGAAATCTGCTCAGTTTAATAGGGAGATTGAAATCTTTTGCAATCTCTACGGATTTTTGGAACCTCTCTTCCGCCGTTTCCGGCAATGCTGTTATGGCAGTTGCCCGCAGCATAAAAGGCCATTTCCCCGTTTTTTCCCATTTCTGGTCAAATTCGTCTTCAAACATCCTTTCAAAGGATGCCGTCTTATAAATGGACTGGCTTGCCGAAACGGCAATGAGTAAAATATTACCAATCAACAAGCATAAAACCATCCACTTTTTATGTTTTAGCTTAGCAAGCATAAATCGAAACATATCTTATCTCCAATTCGGAAATCTCTTTTTACGGTACCACAATCCTATCGTTACCGTTTATTCCTTCCAACACCCAGTAGCACTCTTCATTCATTCCGCCGATCACTACCTTTTTTCTTAAAAAGCTGCCATCCTCCTGAACGATGGTTGCATAGGCTGTATTCCCATCCTTATCCTTTTCATCCGGTTCCAGGGCTCCCATCTTTACCATAACCGCATTTTCCTGCTCCATGGTCTTTACGGTAACCTCCATGGTATTCACTTTGTTTTCCTGTAAAAAAGCCATTCCCTCTTCATCCAGACGGATGCATGCCTTTCTGTCCGTCGCCTGACTTGCTACCGATGACTGGGATGGGGTAATTACGACACCCGTAAACTCTTTTTCAAAGTCTTCCTTTTTACAGACTATCTCTACTTCTTTTCCGTAACGGAATGCATTTTCTTCGTTATTCACAATCAAAATGCCACTCTTTTGCGGTTCCAATACCCCGATTATCATCTTGTCGGGTATCTCTCTGCCATATACGAGAACCGGAACATCTTTGATATATCCGGAAATCGGTGCCGTAATCTCTGTGATTCCATCGGCATGTTCCATCTTAGCAAGGTTCTCTTTTGCTTTTTCGATGGCCTTATTCTGGGACTCGATATCCTGCTTATGCCGTTCTACGGAAGCTTCGTGCTCACGGATGGCTACTCCGTTAGGATTTGTGCCGTCGATTCCGTATGCTGCCTTTAGCAGGATGGCATCTTCTTTTTCATACATCTGACGGTCAGCTTCCACTCTTTCCTCCATACGCTGTATGGACAGACGGGCCGCTGTCAAATCCGCCTCACTTACATCAATATGTACCTGTGCAATCGGCTCTCCTGCTTCCACATAATCACCGGTTGTAGCTAAGAGTTTGTCAAATAACATCGTTCCATACTCGTATTCTGCATAAGCCGCTACGGAATCCTGTATATAGAACTGGCCGTTAGCCGTAAATTCCACGACAAATGTGCCTACCACAGCATCTTCGATAATATAGGAACCAAGCTGTCTTTCTTCCCCTCCTGCAAGGGCCTCTTCATTTAAATAATCCGAAATCTCTACTGTCTCCTGTGCTGCTTCTTTCTTACATCCCGCAAACAGCAGCATACAAGCTGTTATCAAAAGGAGACTGATTGCTGTTAATCTGCTAATTTGACGCATATATCTTGTCTCCTTCCTCAAGTCCTGAAAGTACTTCTGTATTAAAATCATCCGCTATCCCGATGTCAATGAATACAGACTCCCGGTTTCCGTTATGATTCCGATATACAAAAGGTTTTCCGTCTTTACGGTGTATACAGTCCGTAGGAATCACCAACACATCTTCCCTATGCTCTTCCACCGTTACCACTTTTATGTCTTCTCCAAACTGAATGCTATCATCTGCATTGATTACTTCAAAAAAAGTGTAAACACCCTCTCCTTTGGCATTTTTCCGTTCATATTCCCCATCTTCATACGGAATATATCGGAGGTCATAACGCTTTCCATCCTTCACTGCATAGGAAAACTCCATGAGTTCCATTTCACTTTCATTGATATACTCACACTGCACCATAATTTTAGAGGTATCGGCAAGTACCACCGGATAAGAATTTACTCCGATGCTGTCTCCTACTTTTAAGTCTGCCAGATAGGTAATGGTTCCTGCTTCCGGAGCCGTAATCACATTGGAATTATTTTTTGCCTGCATCCGGGCCAGCTTCTCCTCCTGAAAAGCTATTTCCCTTTGGCTTTTTTCCATGTATTGTTCTTTTTGGACTTCTATTTTTTCACTTTCTGCAAGCATTAACTCAAAAGAAATGCAAATGTCATCAAACCCTTCCATTTCCGGCTCCATCATTTCAATTACGTCCCTAAGCTGTCCTGCTCTCCATGCATTGGTAGCCAGTTCATTATCATAATTAATGATGGCATTGTCATACTCTGTTTTTAGCCCGTCTATTTTCTCAACCAAATCTTCAATCTCATCTTCATATTCCGGCTGTGTTACTGCTATGAGCTGCCCCTTTTGTACCGTATCCCCCAAAAGAACACGATATTCTAAAAAGGTTCCCTTTCTTGGAAACTGTAATACCTGCATGGATGGATTAATCTCTCCATCATAGTATTCACTCTTACTGATATCTCCCACTGACACAGTAACAAGCTGTGGTAAATCCGTGGTTGCTTCCACCAAATCTTTTGTTGTTGCAACACTTTCCTCTGCAACTGCCCCACATCCCGGAACCAGAATCAGCACAAACGAAACGGCCATTATGAATATTTGTTTTAATCTATTCCTGCAATACATATTGTCCTTCTTCCAGTCCTTTAATAATTTCTGTCTTTTCCCGGTCACTTACACCGGTCGTTACATAGTTAATATTCCGGATTCCGTTATCCGACATGGTATATACATAGGTTTTATCCCCACTGGTATGCAATACTTCATTTGGCACATACAAAACATCTTTTTTCTCTTCCAAACGAATCCAGATTGTTCCCTGAGTACCGGTTTCTAATTTTAAATCCGGTGTCTGAATGGCAAAAAGTATTTCTTCCACCACATCCTCATACTCGGTTTCCCCTTCTTCCATCAGGGCTACCTCCACAATTTTCTGCGACTCTCCCTTACCTACCACAACTTCATAGGTCTGTCCGAAATCCAAATATTCTTTCTTTTCTATTTCTTCCGAAACAAAAATCAAGGCATCATTCGCAATCATCGTAATCACCTTTTCCGACGGTTTGGAAATTGTCCCCACCAAATCCACCTGACTGATGGTAATTACTCCCGTTGCCGGAGCCAGCAATGTTCCTTCTTTTACATTATTCTGATATTCTTCCAGCTTCATGCTATGTACTAAGATAGCATCCTGACAATCCTCAATCTGCTCTTTATAACGCTGCTGTGTCTTTTCCTTGTTTATATTATAGGTCTCGTAATCCCTGGTGTCCTCATCCTGGAAATTGTAGCTCTTTTCCATAGTTTCCAACTCCAGTGCTTTCATTTCCTCAAGATGTTTCAGTGTAAGCTGTTGCATTTCAATGGCATGCTGTTCCTCCAGAATCTGTTCTTCAAATTCTTCCACATCCTGACGCGCAAGCACATCACCCTTTGTTACAAAATCACCTTTTTCTACCAGAATCTCGGTAATTTCTCTTTCCTTTCCTTCAAAGGCACAGGTAATCTTTTCCTTTGGCATATACTTACAACGGATACTGACCTCATGGGTAATATCACCCTTTTTTACGGCAATCAAAGTATAGGCAGCTTCCTGCACATCCTCTTCCACCATAATATTCATATCTTCGTCCTGCGCACTGCTGCATCCTGTAAGCAGGCACAAGCCCAGCAATAATACTGCAATTCTTTTCATCTTGCCTTCCTCTTGCTTTTTTATGCAAAATAGTTTATTCAAAATAGCTTTCCAAAACATCCAATGTCTTTCCCGGCATTGCCCACTTCGTTCCATCCGGAATCATCATGATAAAATACAAATTTTTGTCTTCTTCGCGGAATATAAAATTCACACACACATATCCGTCGGTAAAACCATACTGGCCAACCGAATCCCCACCTGCATTAAACCACCCGCAGGCGTATTCATTTCTTGCTTCCGTCATATACTCCAAATGCTCTTCATCAATTATTCTGCCGGACATCAGCTCCCTGTCCCACATCAGAATATCGCATACATTGGAATGCATATCAAAGGCTCCCCGGCACACTCTTCCCATCGCCAGATAATCTGCATTTCCCCGGGGAACACTTGTAATATTTCCTGTTTCCGTACAGGTTGTATTTGTTAGGTTACACGCATCAAACAGATACGCCTGCATATACTGCTCATAAGTAAGTCCGGTCACCTGCTCCAAAATAAGTGCCAACAAATAGAAATTTGTATTCGAATCCTTGGCTTTTTTCCCCGGTTCAAAGACAAGTTCGGATTTATTTAAATAATCCACTATTACCTCGTCTTCCATTTCTCCGCACATAAATGCATTATATTCCTCTGCCGTACGTCCCGCAAAGAATTTCATGGATTCGTTGATGTAATCCGGTATACCGGAATCCATATGCAGCAGATTATCAATTGAAATCTCAGCCCCGTGAGGATAATCCGGGAAAAATTGATCCAATGTATCACTTGCACTTAGATTGCCTTCCTGTATCTGCTGTATAATCGCTGCTGCCGTAAATGCTTGGGTAAGCGCACCGATTTCATAAGTGGTAAACGGACTGACACTTGTCTCTTCATCCACTTCCTTTGCATGAAAACCACCTGCGAAAATAACATCTTCATCCGTTGCAAGCATAACGCTTCCCATTGCAGATTCCTCACAAAATGCGTAAAGAGCTTCCGCTAATTCAATATATTCTTCATCATAGCAGGTCCATACCAGATTTTCATCAAACTCTCCGTTCTCAAATAAATAGCTGTACTGTGCCGGCACCCCTTCTATGGAAGCTTTACTTAACTCTTTCTCTTCCTCTTTTTTCATTGTTTCCGCAATGGAAACGATATCTGATTTTTTTACAGTCTCTTCTTTTTTATCCCCTGTTCCGAATATCGCCTCTATTTCTTCTTCCGTTATCATGCCATCCGTCCCTGCCTCAACGGAAGCCTTTGGATTGGAACATGCCACAAGATTCACCATGCATATTACACTAAGAATCATTGCCAAATATTTCTTCATTTTCTGTCTTCCCCTTTTCAACAATAAACACTTTGTCTATTATCGCAAATATTATAACATGAAAAAACCCGAAGAATTCTATCATTCTACGGGTTTTTTCTATATATATTTTACCTGACAGTCTCTTATTCTTTGTCTGTTCTATGAAAAGAACTTCTTCTTTTTCTTGGTTTCGGCCTTTTCTTCTCCATTATTGCCGCTTTCATTCGTTACACGTTTCGCAGCATTTAAGGAATCATCCGTTGCCTCGTCAAACTTTTTAAGTAAATCCTTTGCCTCTTTGGACAATTTGTCAGGCACCTGTACCACCAATGTAACATAATGGTCACCACGGATATCCTTATTACGAAGGGAAGGAACACCTTTTCCCTTAAGGCGTACTCTTGTGTCTGTCTGGGTTCCGGCTTTTACTTCGTAGATAACTTTACCATCTACGGTATCAATTACCACATCACCACCAAGAGCTGCCACTGCAAAGGAAACCGGTACGGCAGAGAAAATATTGGTCTCCTGACGTTGGAAAATCGGATGACGTCCAACGATTACTTCTACCAGCACATCTCCTCTTGGTCCTCCGTTTACGCCAGGCTCACCCTGACCGGAAAGACGCTTGCACTGTCCGTTATCAATACCTGCCGGAATCGAAACTGCAAAACGTTTCTTCATCGGAACAAATCCTGTTCCATGACAATCCGTACATTTTTCTTTGATAACTTTACCCTTGCCCTGACAATCCGGACACGCCTGCACATTACGCACGGTTCCAAAGAAGGACTGCTGTGTAAACACTACCTGACCCTTACCACCACACTTTGTACATGTCTGAGGTGTGGTTCCCGGTTTTGCACCGCTTCCATGACAGGTCTTACATTCTTCTTTTACGGTTAATTCGATTTCTTTCTCGGTTCCGAATACCGCTTCTTCAAATGTGATTCTCACACTGGTACGGATATTACTTCCCTTAGCCGGTCCGTTATTATCACGGGCAGATCTTCTTCCTCCAAAGAAATCACCAAAAATATCACCAAAAATATCACTAAAGTCTGCTCCGCTGAAATCAAAGCCGCCGAATCCGCCGCCACCGGCACCCTGATCAAATGCGGCATGACCAAACTGATCATACTGTCTTCTCTTCTCAGGATCGCTCAAAATAGCGTATGCCTCGGATGCTTCTTTAAACTTCTTTTCCGCTTCCGCATCCCCCGGATTCATATCCGGA
>JAZSEL010000107.1:0-2122 GCA_045531685.1 Lachnospiraceae bacterium
AGAAAAAATAAACAGCGATATACTGGTAACATCGGATGTACACAATGATATATGCTTATTACAAGATGAAGTAATTATATGGTCTCAAGAATTGCCTTTTGATTACAGGTAGGCAAGTATTCTTTGAAAATAACTTGGATACAACAGAATTAGTCTGGACAGAACAACAGATTTAGATGCACCAGCACACAGAGGAATCGATGGTGTATATTACAATCCTGATGGGCATCCGCCATACATAATCGCAGAAGCTAAATTTGGGAGTGCTAGATTAGGAGTCCTAAAAGATGGGACTCCCCAAATGGGTGACAAATGGATAATTGATAGATTAAAGGCTGCTATAGGAGAGGAAATGGCGAATAAAATTAGAATGGAAATGATTTCAAATCCTGACAATGTAGGAACAGTTTTGGTTAATGTCTCAGCAAATGGATTTGTGAAAAAAACACAGCTAATCGATGGAATAAAGAAATAAGGAGAATACATATATGCGTGACAAAATTAAGGATAAACAATATTTTGAAGATTTGCTAAAGGAAGAAGAAAAAAACATTAAAATGTTTAAAAGTGCTGTTCAAAAGAGGATGAAAGAAAAAGGAGAGGCAGATAGGGGTGTGCACAATGGATATTCTATATTAATCAATTCATATCAAAATCTAGTCAATCTCCTTTATTCTTGTGGAGCAGATTTAAAAACAATTGAAGATTGTTATAAAGGACTTCTTCACTATTATAGTAAAATGTGGAATAGAAAGTATGGTTATATTGAGTTAGTCAAAGTGCTTTCTTTGTCAGTTTTATTTGAGATTGATAAAGGATGTATAAGCGAGTTGGAAGAAAGATTAAGAAATGACAGATTCGACGACTTTCTAGTCAATGTTTTAATAAAGACAGTTGATCCATCGTGGGAAAACCAAGGCACAGAATTTGAATTTCCCGGAATATATGATGATTTGAAAGCAATTCTGGATAATAAAGAATCAGAACAAATTGCCTTATTGAAAAATTATTTACAAAATCAATGGTATAATATACATAAGGAGTGTTCTTGGTTTAACAGTCATCTTTTTGAGCATAACAATTACTACGGCTACTGGAGCTTTGAGGCCGGGGCGGTGGCAAAGATTTTGCACCTTGATGACAGCAGCCTGAAAGATGTGCCGTACTATCCATACGATTTAGTCCACTACAAGGAATAGCAAACCAGTACAAGGAGACCGCTCTAGCAGAACTGCTATCCACCACCTGAATACATTATAGGAGAAGTAAAATATGGAACTTCGAGTCTAACAAAAAATTGGGCTGATGGAACAAATCAGATGGATGATAACTGGATTGCAATCCGCATGGAAAATGCCGTCGGTGCGGAAATGTATGAGAAATATCTTACGGATATAATTCTTTATCCAAGTTGTCGAAAGGACATATTATTTCATATCAATTCGGATTGCACGGTAGGTGAGCCAATCATGTTGATAGATGGCATACCACGGCGATAGAGGAGTTTTGACTTGGTTCGAGATAAAAATAAACCCCATGAATATTTTGTGCATTACTTGGAAAAGAAAGAGCATCTTTTTAAGGCAATTGAGTCAGCTATGGAGCAGAGAACAAAAGCAGTGGATTTTCTCGGAGAAAATGACAGGGGAATTACCAATGGGTATAAGAGTCTAGGCTTAAACTATATCTTCTATACGATAGCTCAATATTCAGCTGGTGAAACCATTGAGGGAATAAAAGAAACTTATGGCAAAACCTTAAGGTATGCCGAAAAGATATGGGAAGAAAACAAAGGCTATGTGCTTTGTCTGTGGCTCCTGTCAATAGGTGTTTTGCTTGACATTTGTGATGATAAAAAGGCTCTTCTCAAAAACATTGTTAAAAAATATGCAAAGAAAGATAAGCTACTCTGGTTCCTGATGGAATATCTGGACAAAGGTACAAAAGAGGCCACTCATTATTTAATGCCTCTGCCCTATCAATATCTGGATGAATATATTGAGGGAAAACGGCAGGATATTAAGTTGTTGACAAAATACTTAACTGACTATTGGTACGATGCTCATGCTGATTTGGATTGGTGGTATGATTCCCATAAATCTCCAAATAATACCTACTACGG
>JAZSEL010000148.1:0-21239 GCA_045531685.1 Lachnospiraceae bacterium
CCTATGCGTCCGTTATTCCCAAAAGATTACCGCAATGATGTTACATTAAACAACATGGTAATGAGCGTTGACCCGGAATGCCGTCCTGAATTAGTAGCAATGCTTGGTGCTGCTATTGCAACATGTATTTCAGATATCCCATTTGATGGTCCTTGTGCTATGACACAGGTTGGTCTTGTGGATGGTGAGTTAATTATCAATCCAAATCAGGAACAGTGGAAGAATGGTGATTTGAGCTTAACTGTAGCTTCTACAAGCGAGAAAGTTATCATGATTGAAGCCGGTGCCAATGAAGTACCGGAAGCTAAGATGCTGGAAGCAATTTACATGGCTCATGATGTAAACCAGGAAATCATTAAGTTTATCAACTCTATCGTGGCAGAGGTTGGTAAGACAAAACACGAATATACAAGCTGTGCGATTCCGGAAGAATTATTCGATGCAATCAAAGCTATCGTATCACCGGAAGCTATGGAAGAAGCTGTTTTCACAGATGTGAAGCAGGTTCGTGAAGAAAATATCCGTCAGATTAAGGACAAGCTTGCAGAAGCGTTTGCTGAAAACGAAGAATGGTTAGCTTTAATCGACGAAGCAGTATATCAGTATCAGAAGAAGACAGTACGTAAGATGATTTTAAAAGATCACAAGCGTCCTGACGGCCGTAAGATTGACGAAATCCGTAAACTTGCAGCAGAAGTAGATATCATTCCTCGTGTACATGGCTCTGCTATGTTTACAAGAGGTCAAACTCAGATTTGTAATGTTACAACATTAGCTCCTCTTTCTGAAATGCAGAAGGTAGACGGACTTGATGCAAACGAAACATGCAAGCGTTACATGCATCATTACAACTTCCCGGCATACTCTGTTGGTGAAACAAAGGTTAGCCGCGGACCGGGACGTCGTGAAATCGGACACGGAGCATTAGCTGAAAAAGCATTAATGGCAGTTCTTCCAAGTGAAGAAGAATTCCCATATGCAATCCGTACGGTATCCGAAACATTTGAAAGTAACGGTTCAACATCCATGGCATCTACCTGTTCATCCTGTATGTCACTTATGGCTGCCGGTGTACCAATCAAGAAGATGGTAGCAGGTATCTCCTGTGGTCTTGTAACCGGTGATGCAGATGAAGATTTCGTATTATTAACCGATATCCAGGGACTCGAAGACTTCTTCGGAGATATGGACTTTAAGGTAACAGGTACAGAAGACGGTATCACAGCTATCCAGATGGATATTAAGATTCACGGTCTTACAAGAGAAATCGTAGAAGGTGCGATTGCAAGATGTCGTGAAGCAAGAATGTTCATCATGGAAAACTGCATGAAGCCTGCAATTGCAGCACCTCGTGCAACCGTTGGCAAGTATGCTCCAAAGATTATTTCTCTTACAATTGATCCGGAAAAGATTGGTGAAGTGGTTGGTCAGAGAGGTAAGACAATCAACGAAATCATTGCCCGTACAGAAGTTAAGATTGACATTACAGATGACGGTAAGGTATCTGTATGCGGTACGGATGAGGCAAAGATGGATCAGGCTGTTGACATGATTAAGACAATCGTAACCGATTTCGAAGAAGGTCAGATTTTCAAGGGTGTTGTAGTAAGCATCAAAGAATTCGGCGCATTCGTTGAATTTGCACCTGGAAAAGAAGGAATGGTTCACATTTCTAAGATCAGCAAAGAACGCATCAACCGTGTAGAAGATGTTCTTACACTTGGGGATAAGGTTACTGTTGTATGTCTTGGAAAAGACAAGATGGGAAGAACAAGCTTCTCTATCAAGGACGTTCCACAGAACTAATATAAAAAGAAAGAAAAGCTTCCGCATAATGCGGGAGCTTTTTTTATGACATAATGGATTTGCGGTATTCGCTTGGTGACATACCACTGTAGCGCTTAAATGCTTTTGAGAAGGTAAAAGTATCACTATATCCTACGGCATAAGAAATATACTGAATGGAGTACTCCTTAGAGGTAAGATAACGTTCAGCTTCTTTCATGCGGCAGCGTAATATGTAATCTTGGATGGTGCATCCGGTTGCTTCTTTGAAAAGACGTGCCAGATAACTGCGGTTTAGACCCAGAATGGCAGCAACAGTTTCAACTTTTATCTGTTCATTATATTTCAGTTGGATATATTTGATTACCTTACGGACATATTCCAATTGCATATTGGTTGATTCGTGCATCTTGTTTGTTGAATGTGTGATAATGAAATCCAATATCTCGTATGTTTTTCCCATGCAATAATATTCGTTTTCGTTATTTGCAAATAAATCCCTGAATATCTGCTCAAATTTATCGGTTTCTCCTGACGGAATAAACACAGGATATTCTTTTGTGATTCCGGCAAGCTGAAAGGCTTCGTTGGCTTTCGGGCCATCTACATGAATCCAGATATAGACCCATGGGTCTTCCTCATCCGCTTCATAATAAGCAAGAACCTCATCCGGTATTAAAAATCCCTGTTTGGCATTGATGGAATACACTTGGTCATTAATGGTGAGACTGCCTTTACCACTTACTACATAATGAAAGATATTCTGGTTGCGGACAATAGGACCGTAGGAATATCCGGGCTGGCATTTATAATGACCTATTTCACAGATTGACAGATCACTGTAACCATCAAAATAATAGAACTTACAAAAGTCAGCACCTACGATTTCGGGAGCCGGATTATTAACACTGTACCTTGCCATTTTGTCCTCCTATTGTTACTGTGCAATCAGTTTATATTGACCTAATATATAACAAACTAACATCATTTTATCACAAAACGACATAAACATAAAAGAGTTTCTTACTTATAATGTTGTACAGGATTAAAGCAAAATGATAACAACTAGGAGGAGACAATGGGTATTATTTTTCATGAGACAACAAAGCAGTTTCACTTGTCTAATAAGTGGATTAGTTATGTGATTGGTGTATTACAAAATGGAGAAATAGGACAATTATATTTTGGGAAAAAGATTCATGATAAAGAAGATTATTCTTATTTATGGGAGAAGTCATTCCGGCCGATGCAGGTTGGTCTTCCTGAGGACGAGTCTTTTTCTTTGGAACATGCAAGAAGTGAGTATCCGTCTTTTGGTTCATCGGACTACAGGAATCCGGCTTTTGTAATAAAATATGAGAACGGCTCACATGTATCCCATTTTGAATATGAGGGATATGAGATATATAATGGGAAAAGACCGCTTCCGGGTCTTCCGGCAACTTATACGGAGGATGATACAGAAGCAGATTCTTTAGTGGTTCGTTGTATGGATCATTTAAGCAATACCGTATTGGAATTGTGTTATACTGTTTACAGGGATTATCCCGTTATAACCAGAAATTGCAAAATACGTAACAATGGAGAAGAGGCTATTGTACTTGACAGGGCACTTAGTGCTTCCATTGATTTCCCGGAACATCATTACGAGTGGATGCAGTTCTCAGGTGCATGGGGAAGGGAAAGACGTCCCATTGTTAAATCATTGGATGAAGGAATGATTTCCATAGGAAGCTTGCGAGGACATTCCAGCGCCAACCACAACCCATTTGTGATTTTAAAGCGTCCGGATGCGACAGAATTTGCCGGTGAAGCATTTGGCTTTTCCTTTGTATATAGCGGCAATTTTCTAGCCAGTGCGGAAGTGGATACCTATGGGATGCTTAGAGTAATGATGGGTATTCATCCGGAAGGCTTTTCGTGGGAACTGAAGACAGGAGAAGAATTTGTTACTCCGGAAGTGGTAATTGCACATTCGGTATGTGGCTTAAACGGGCTTTCACAGACCTATCATGACCTTTACCGTAACCGTTTGACAAGGGGAATCTGGAAGTTAAAAGAAAGACCGATTTTGTTAAATAACTGGGAAGCTACCATGATGAGCTTTACAGAAGAGGATATTTTAAAGATTGCTTCAAAGGGAAAAGAGGCAGGAGTAGAACTCTTTGTATTGGATGATGGCTGGTTTGGTGCAAGAGACGATGATTACAGAGGCTTGGGTGACTGGTATCCGAACCGTAAAAAATTACCGGGCGGAATAAAAGGATTGTGTGAGAAAATCAATGCCATGGGATTGGAATTTGGTTTTTGGATTGAACCGGAGATGGTGAATCCGGATTCCGACCTTTACAGAGCCCATCCGGACTGGATTCTTGCTACACCCGGCAGAACGCGTTCTCTGGGAAGGCATCAGATGGTTCTTGATTTTTCGAAAAAGGAAGTAGTAGATTATATTTATGGCATGCTCTATGATGTAATCTCGGATGCGAACATTGCTTATATTAAGTGGGACATGAATCGTACCATCAGTGAATGCTTTAGTCAGGGTAAAGAAGCCTCTGAGCAGGGTAAGGTATACCATAAATATATTCTGGGTGTGTACGATTTATATGAACGGTTAATTGCTGATTTCCCAAATATTTTGTTTGAATCCTGTTCCAGTGGTGGCTCCCGTTATGATGCAGGCATGTTATATTATGCACCGCAGACGTGGTGTTCGGATGATACGGATGCAGTAGAAAGAATCTATATTCAGTACGGGACCACGTACGGATATCCGATTTCTTCCATTGGTGCCCATGTATCGGCAGTTCCGAACCAGCAGACCGGACGAAGTGTTTCCATTGGGACAAGAGCGGATGTTGCCTGCTTTGGAACATTTGGCTATGAATTAGATTTGAATGAATTGGATGAAGCAGAATTTGAATGTGTAAGGCAGCAGATAGTTACCATGAAAAAATATCGGGGATTGATTCAAAGCGGAGATTTTTACCGGTTACTTTCTCCTTTTAATAGTAATGAAGCGGCTTGGATGGTAGTGTCTAAAGATAAAAAAGAAGCGATGGTTGCTTATTATTCCCTCATGGCCAAATCCAATGACGGATATAGAAGATTATATCTTACCGGTTTGGATTCCGACTGTTTATATGACATGAATGGTCAGGAATGTTGGGGCGATGAATTGATGGGAGCCGGCGTTATTACAACGGATAATAATGAGCACGGAAGTGAATTGAAAGGGGATTTTACATCCAAAATTTTGATTCTCAAAGCAAAAGGGTAGGTCACATTTTGACATATCTATGCAACATTTGACCATGTAAAGTGACAAATATTGTGAATATAATGAGCACATAATCAATTGATCAGTTGAAGTGAATATAATTTTTAGTTTATTTTTTTAGGGAGGTATATAATGAAATTAACAAAAGTATTAGCACTTATTCTTGCTACAACAATGACATTCTCACTCTTGGGATGCGGAAGTAAAGAAGCAGCACCTGCAGCACCGGCAGCAGAAGAGGCAGCACCGGCGGCAGAAGAGGCAGCACCGGCAGAAGAAGAGGCTACAAGTATCGGTTCCAGTGTTGAAGGTGAGCTTACAGTAACAATTTGGGACGAAGGTCAGAGACCGGGCTTACAGCAGATTGTTGATGAATGGAGCGCACAGTCAGGTGTAAAGGCAACAATCCAGGTAGTTGATTGGAACAGTTATTGGACATTATTGGAAGCAGGCGCAACCGGAGGAGAACTTCCTGACGTATTCTGGATGCATTCAAATGTGGCTCAGATGTACATGGAAAACGATATGCTTCTTGACCTTACAGACAGAATCAGCGCAAGTGATAAGATTGATCTTGGCAATTACTATGAAGGTATCGTAAAGCTTTATCAGTCTGAAGGAAAACAGTATGCGATTCCAAAGGATATTGATACCATTGCATTATGGTATAATAAGACAATCTTTGATGAAATGGGTGTAGCTTATCCGGATGAAACATGGACATGGAATGATTTCGCAGATGCAGCAGCAAAACTTACAAATGAGGAACATTGGGGTTATGCAATTCAGCCGGGAAACAACCAGGAAGGTTTCTATAACACAATTTACTCCATGGGTGGTTCTGTAATCAGCGAAGATAAGAAAACATCCGGATTTGATGATCCTAACACAATTAAAGCTATGACTCTTTTTACAGATATGATTGCAGCCGGCAGTTGTCCGGATCTTGCAACAGTTTCTGAAACAGCTCCTAACGAACTTCTTTGTGCAGGTAAGGTGGCAATGTCCATCAATGGTTCCTGGATGCTTGCCGGTTACCGTGACAACGAATACGCAGCAGCAAACTGTGACGTAGCAGTTCTTCCTTATACAAATGACCCTTCTGATCGAGTATCTATTTATAACGGTCTTGGATGGGCAGCAGCTGCTAACGGCAAAAATCTTGATGCTGCTTGGTCACTGATTGAGCACCTTACATCTAAAGAAGGTCAGTTAAAGCAGGCAGAACTTGGTGTTACAATGTCAGCTTATGAAGGAACATCTGATGCATGGGTTAACTGTGTGGATTGTTTTGACCTTAGTGGACATATGGATATGCTTAATGCAAAACTCGTATTCAGACCTTACTCCAGAGTTACCACAGTTTGGGAAGATATGATGACAGAAAAATTAAAAGAAGCGTGGACCGGCGAAAAAGCAACCGCTGATGTTTGTGCTGAAATTGCAGAAGCAATGAATGAAGCTCTTGCAGAAGAATAGAAAGGTACCCTTTCTTAGACAAAGAAATGTAATTTGTTGAAATAAAAAGGTTGGAAAGTGCAACATGGGTTCTGTGTTGCACTTTCTATACAAGAGAATACATGTAAAAAAAGAAATAACTATAAGGAGAATATTTTGAAAACAACAAAAATGACTCCACGACAAAAAAATGAGATGCTTTGGGGATGGGTGTTTATTGCACCAACTATGATAGGTTTAATTGTACTGAATATTATTCCTATCTTTCAGACAATACACCAGAGCTTTTATAAAACAGGGGATTTTGGTAAAGGCAACAAGTTTGTTGGACTTGCTAATTATGAGAAAGTGTTCGGGGATTCAGAAGTATGGCAGGCACTTTGGAATACCGTGAAATATGCAATTATTGAGGTGCCGGTTTCTGTGGTGATTGCATTGATGCTGGCAGTATTTCTAAATAAAAAAATAAAGGGACGTAGTGCATTCAGAACTATTATGTTTCTGCCGATGATTGTTGCACCGGCAGCAATTGCTATGGTATGGAAATGGATATATAATTCCAACTTTGGCCTTATTAACAATACATTGGGTATTGATGTGAATTGGATTTCAAATCCGCAAATTGCCATTTATTCTATTGCGATAATTGGTATTTGGGGAGTTATCGGATATAATATGGTACTTTTTATTGCCGGATTACAGGAAGTGCCGAGAGATTATTACGAAGCAGCTTCGCTGGATGGAGCGAGTGGGTGGAAACAGTTTATCTACATAACGGTTCCGCTTATTTCTCCGACGATTTTCTTTGTTCTTGTTACAAGAATAATCGCGGCTATGCAGGTATTTGACGTAATCTATATGATTATCGACTACAATAATCCGGCATTGAAGAAGACGGAGTCATTGGTATATCTCTTCTACAAATATTCCTTTGAACAGAGTAAGAAGGGATATGGTGCAACCGTAGTTGTAGTTCTTCTGGCAGTGATTATGCTTCTTACGGTAGTTCAGCTGATTGGTCAAAAGAAATGGGTTCATTATGAATAGGAAGGGGTGAGATGATAGATGAAAAAAATAAAAATTAGTACAATCTTAATGTATATAATCTTGATTTTCTTTGCTTTTATCATGTTGGCTCCTTTTGCTTGGATGTTCTTGACTGCATTTAAGACAACTGCAGAGACTATGCAGGTAGATCCGTTTGTAATAGTACCTAAGGTATGGCAGGTTGAGAACTTTGGAAAAGTTATCGAAGCTATGAATTTTGTAAAATTGTACATTAACACGATTTCTATGATTGCGTTGCGGGTGTTATGTGCGATTCTTACATCTACATTAGCGGGATATGCATTTGCAAGACTTGAATTCAAAGGAAAAAACCTTATGTTTGGCTTGGTTTTGTTTCAAATGATGATTCCGGTACAAATTTTCATTATTCCACAGTACGTTATGGTAAGTAAGCTTCATCTTACAAATACAGTATGGGGACTTGTATTTCCGGGACTTGTATCTGCATTCGGTACATTTCTCTTAAAGCAGGCGTATATGGGATTGCCAAGAGATTTGGAGGAGGCCGCCAGATTGGATGGATGCAATATACCGCAGACATTTTTATTTGTTATGGCGCCTCTTGCAAAGTCATCCATGGTTGCTTTGGGTATTTTCACAGCAGTATTTGCTTATAAGGATCTTATGTGGCCGATGATTGTTTGTCCGGATTCTAATAAGACGACACTTGCATCTGCACTTGCCAAGATGAGCGGGCAGTATGCGCAAAAATATCCGGAACTTATGATGGCAGCATTGATTTCATGCGTTCCAATGATTATCATTTATATTTTCTTCCAAAAGCAGTTCATTGAAGGAATTGCCACATCAGGAGGTAAATTATAGTTTCTTACGATAAGTTGTAGCATTTTCATTATAAAAACGCTTAAAGGAAGCAGAAAAATGTTCCACACTGGAATAGCCTACTGCTTCAGCAATTTGTGTAATGGATAAATTGGAATTTTGTAATAAGGTAGAAGCCGCAGACATGCGTGCTTCTGCCTTTTTTTGTAAAAAGGTTTTTCCATAATGTTCTTTTAGGAGACGTTCCGTTTGCCGTATTCCTAATCCAAGGCGATGAGAAAGCTGTTCCAACGTTAATGTGCTGTATTCGTATAGGAAGCATTCTTCTATAATAAGATATTTATTATCATACAGATTCGTGACGGTAGCTTGCAAACTATGTTCCTGTTGGTTTTCATAATTGCGGACGAGTTTGATAATCAATTGTTTCAGTAGAATTTCTGCCTGAATGGAATAACCGGTATATTGGTGTTCCAATTCAAAAAAGAGTTGCTTCATTAATGTGTGGATATCTTGGGTATCCTGTCCGAACCAGAAATCAGTATTCTTAAAAAGTTGTGCTATTTTTCGTTCCGATTTGGATTCGGCTACACAATTACTGCGTCCTAATTTCAGATAGATACAATATTCGGTCATGGGGTCCTGTGGAAGAGGAGTCTGTGAATGCTCGATAAACGGACCGGTAATAAAAAGAGTATTGGAAATAATTTCATAACTACTGTTATTTATTGTGGCAATGCCGTTACCATACGGAATATAGTGGATTTCATAGCTGTTTTTACTATGACTGTGTTTGGGGATTACGCGTTCAAAACGTTCCAATACAATATTGGAAATATGGAAATCATATCCACCCATTGAAAAATGAAAATTAAAATTATCGTATCGTGTAAGCATAATGCTCTCCTTTTTTTTAGTATATATCCCTTGCGTATTCTATGCAAGAAATATTCGAGAATGCGACATTTTTGATTAAAATATGTCAAATGATTGTCTTATGGGAAATAGTGAAACGTTTATAATGAGAGTATAGCTATTATCGGTATGGGCGATATGAAAATAGCAAAATGTATCTGGTTTATTTTTAAGGAGGAGAATTTGTATGAGTAAAATGATGGGAGCAATTTTGCCGGGAAACAGTACTGTTGAATTAAAGGAATTCGATATTCCGAAGCCGGGATATGGTCAGGTGCTGGTAAAAACAAAGGCTACGACAATCTGTGGAAGTGATATCCGTTGCATTTACAGAGAGCATGTGGGAAAAGGACCGGAAGGATATATCCCGGGTATGATTGCAGGACATGAGCCATGTGGCGAAATTGTTGAAGTGGGAGAAGGACTTAAGAGATTTAAGAAGGGTGACAGAGTAATTATTTATCATATTTCCGGTTGTGGTGTATGTAATGATTGCCGAAGAGGATACTATATTTCTTGTTCCAGTGAGCACAGAAAAGCATATGGATGGCAGCGTGATGGTGGTATGGCTCCATATATACTGGCAGATGAAAAAGATTTAATTTGGTTGCCGGATGAACTAACTTTTAAGGATGGCGCACAGGTTGCCTGTGGGTTTGGAACGGTATATGAGGCAATTGAAAAGATTGGTGTTTGTGGAAATGATGCGGTTTTGGTTACCGGTCTTGGTCCTGTAGGTCTTGCAGCATTGATGCTTGCAAAATGCATGGGTGCTAATAAGTTAATCGGTGTTGAAATGAATGATTATCGAATTGACTTAGCCAAGAAACTTGGTCTTGTTGACCATGTATTCAAACCGGGCGATGACGCACTTGATCAGATTCTTGCTGTTACAGGAGGAAAAGGCGTAGAGCGTGCAATTGATGCCAGTGCAAATGATGGTGGAAGACAGTTGGCTATCAGAGCAGCCAGGGAATGGGGTAAGATTGCGTTTGTAGGAGAAGGCGGAACTTGTACATTTAATCCAAGTCCTGACATCATCCATGGTCAGAAGACAATTTATGGTTCATGGGTAACCTCACTTTGGAAAATGGAAGAATTAGTAGAACGTTTGGTAAGATGGAATATTCATCCGGAAGATTTAATTACACATGAATTCCCATTAGAGCAGGCAGGAGAAGCTTATGCACTTATGGCAGGCGGACAGTGTGGTAAGGTTGCCGTTACTTTTGAGGATTAATCATATCAGAAAAGGAGTGGATAGCAGATGGAAAACAGAGTGAATCCGGCTGATGTGCCAAGAAAGAGATTATATACAGGTGAAGAGATTCCAGCAGTAGGTCTGGGAACATTCGGTTCAGATAAGTATTCACCACAGCAGGTGTCAAATGCTGTATTTGGAGCAATTAAAAGTGGTTATCGCATGATTGACTGTGCTTCTGTCTATCAGAATGAAGACCGGATTGGTGATGTATTACAAAGGATTTTTACAGAAACAGATATTAAGCGTGATGATTTATTTATTACATCCAAAGTGTGGAATGATATGCATAGAAAAGTTGTAACGTCTTGTGAAAAGAGCTTAAAAGATTTGCAACTGGATTATATTGATTTGTATCTGGTGCATTGGCCGTTTCCGAATTATCATGCACCGGGATGCGGCGGAGATTCCAGAAATCCGGATTCCAAGCCTTTCTCCAAAGAGGAATTCATTGATACATGGAGACAATGTGAAGAATTAGTAGACAGAGGATTAGTACGATATATTGGAATGTCCAATATGACAATTAGGAAACTAAAAGAGGTGTTACCGGAATGCAGAATTAAGCCGGCAGCACTTGAAATGGAGTGTCATCCAAGCTTTCAACAACCGGAGTTGTTTGAATATGCTGTAAACCATAATATTGTACCTATTGGTTATTGCCCAATCGGTTCGCCTTCCAGACCCGAACGGGACAGAACAGCAGAAGATGTTGCGGATACACAAATGCCGGAAATTGTTGAAATAGCTGAGGTACATAATGTACATCCGGCAATTATTTGTCTTAAATGGGCGGTACAGAGAGGGCAGATACCGATTCCGTTTTCAGTAAAAGAATCACAGTATTTGAGTAATTTACGATGTGTGACAGAAGATCCCCTTTCGCAAGAGGAAATGGAAAGAATAGAGAAAGCAGACAAGAATTGCAGATTGATTAAAGGACAGGTATTTCTTTGGGAAGGTGCGAATGGATGGCAGGATTTATGGGATATGGATGATGAAAAATAAATTTATAATAGGAAGGGAGAAAGCATGTTAAAAGGAATTCCTAAAATGTTATCACCGGAACTTCTAAAAATACTTTGTGAAATGGGACATAGTGACCGGATTATTATTGCAGACGGTAATTTTCCGGCGGAATCCATGGGGAAGAATGCAAAGGTAATCCGGATGGATGGACATGGAACAATAGATGTATTAAAAGCTATTTTAGAAGTTTTTCCATTGGATACTTATGTGGAAAGACCGGTAACTCTTATGGAAGTAATGCCGGGGGATGACGTGGAAACACCAATCTGGGAAGAGTATAAGCAGGTAGTTAACCGGTTTGATAAAAGAGGGAAAAACGCTATTGGTCATGTGGAACGATTTTCATTTTATGAAGAGGCAAAGCAAGCATATGCGATTATAGCAACAGGGGAGAGTGCCTTATATGCCAATATCATGTTGCAGAAAGGTGTTGTGGTTGATGAATTACTTGGATGATATTTTTGTTTGAAATGGCATTGTAAAATGTCAGACAAAAAATAAAAATGTAAAAACAATTTATATCATTGCCAAAAGCATTTTATTATTGTATAATCAATTCAACAATTACACCACATAATTTAATCAAGTGAGAGAGGCGTTGAAATGAAGAAAGGTACTAAGAGAACGGTCAAAATGACATTGGGGCAGAAGATAACGGCAAGCGTTATGATTATGCAGGTGGTTGCAATTCTCATATTGGCTATTGTAGTTACGAATAAGACTTCAGAAGGAACAAAGGAAACGGCAATTAATAATATGGAGTCCATTACACAGGAGCGTGCGCAGATTGTCCGTAACTATGTTGCCCAGACAGAGGATACTTTGACAGCATACAGTAGAGCAGGAGAGGTAACGGCACTTTTAAAGAATCCAACGGATGCCAAGGCAACCGAAGCAGCACAGAAATACACAGAAACTTTTTCAGCAGATGTGGCTAATTTGGAAGGTCTTTATACCAGTGAGTGGAATACCCATGTACTTGCCCATACAAATGCAGGGGTTGTTGGTATTGTTACCAGAGAAGGTGAACCATTAAAGGCATTGCAGGATGCTATGCTTGCCGCAGATGGGGTATACAATACAGGTATTATTATTTCACCGGCCAGTCAGCAGCAGATTGTATCCTTGTATCGCGCTGTATTGGATGAATCCGGTAATCCAATCGGTCTGGTAGGCGGTGGTGTATTTACCAAGGGCTTGATTGAGATGTTGGATGGATTAACCATTGCGGGAATGGACAGTACCGCATATTGTATGGTTAATGTGGCAGATGGACAATACATATTTGCAGAGGATCCGGAAAAAATGGCTACCGTTGCAGAAGAGGCATATATTCAGGATTTATGTGCTAAGCTAAATGGAACGCCGGAAGACGTAAGCGGACATATCGAATATAACAAGGACGGCAAGGGCTACATTGCAACATATTATTACATGTCCGAGCACGGTTGGATTTTCATGATTGAGAACAGCGAGGCAGAAATATTTGCATCAACCAATGCATTGAAGTCCACACTCATTGTTTTTTCTATCGTTGCATTGGTAGCATTAACAGTAGTGTCACTATTTGTTATCCGTAAGATGACCAAACCTCTTAAGTCAGTGGAGAAGGGAATTGTTGAGTTACAAAATCTGGATATTACGGAAAAGAAGGATATTCATCAATATGTAAAACGGAGCGACGAATTAGGAAGTATCGCACATGCTACGGAAAGTTTGATAGAGTCCTTGCGCAGTGTGGTAGAAACCATTCAGAAGTGTTGCGGAACTTTGGATGAAAAGGCAAATGGTCTTCACTCATCTGCGGCTACATTAATTGATTGTGTGGTTGACAGTGTGGCTACAACGGAAGAATTTTCTGCGTCAATTGATAATACCAATTCTATCGTATTAAATGTAGATACTGAGATTGGTAAGATTAATCAAGTGGTTCAGGATGTGCATGATAATCTGTTGGCATCCGTTGACAGTAGTAGTGATGTAATTACCAGTGCCCAGACCATGAAGGAACAGGCGGATAAGGCATACAACAACGGACAGGAGACCCTTGATAAGACAAGAAGTGCAGTACAGGAAGCAATTGAGGGATTAAAGGAATTAGCAAAGATTAATGAGCTTGCTTCTGAAATCCTTAGTATTTCCGGACAAACAAACCTTCTGTCATTGAATGCATCCATTGAGGCAGCAAGAGCAGGGGAAGCAGGACGTGGCTTTGCAGTAGTAGCCGGTGAAATCGGTATACTGGCAGATACATCAAAGAGAACGGCATCAGCCATTCAGCAGTTATGTGAAGAAGCAGATGTAAGTATCGGTACGGTTAATTCTTGTTTTGATACGATCATTGAATTTATTGAAAAAGATGTTGTGGAACAATTTAAGGGCTTTGCGGAAGAATCTACCATTTACAGTAATAAGGTAGATACCATTAAAAAACAGCTGGATTCTGTTGAAAACGCGGTTGTGGAATTACACCGCTCAGTGATGCAGATTTCAGAAAATATGGTTAATGTAAAGCAGATTACCAGTGAAAATCAGTGTGCAATTGATACCATCGTACAAAAGAATGAGGGAACCTCTGAAATTGCCGGTATTATTCAGCAGCAGTCAGAAGAAAACAAGGAATTGGCAGTACGGTTAGAACAGTTAATTAATAAATTCAATAAGTAATTCAAAGAAATACAGAAAGGCAAGTACAGCATTTGTACTTGCCTTTTTTGATGCATGGTAATTATAAAGAGCCATGGAAGGTACGGCTGATAACATCCCGCTGCTGTTCCGGTGTCAGTTTAATGAAATTAACAGCATAGCCGGAAACCCGAATCGTAAGCTGCGGATAATTTTCCGGATGAGCCGCAGCATCCTCTAATACATCCCGTTGCAGTACATTCACATTTAAATGATGTCCGCCGCTTGTAGCGTATCCGTCTAATAAACTAACTAAATTGTCCACCTGTGCAGTATTTACATTTCCCATAATATATCCTCCTTTATTTTTATTATCAGTAATGATTACTATTATTATATTATGATAATAGCATATTGACACAGGTTTGTAAAGAAAAATGAAAAGGAAAAAAATGGGAATAAGTTTGGTGTTCGTTCATATATTGAGATAGAGGACAGGCAAGGACAAGGAATTGTTTGTTTCATGAATAAAGAGTGAGTGTGTATATGGACATATTACATGAGTTATTTCCCAATAGAATGCAGAGGTTGTTGCAATGTACGGAAGCACATGCAGAGGAGATACAGGAAATCCGGATAAGAGTTCATTCGCCCATCGCTATTTGGATGAGGGGCAGAGAATATTCGGTAAGACAGGATGGACAATTGTGCCCTAACATGGAAGAGGGAATACGGATGGAGAGGAAGGATTTGGAAGAATGCATCATGCATATTTGTCATTCTTCTCTTTATGCCTATGAAGAGGAATTGCGAAGAGGATATCTTACCGTAAAAGGAGGACACCGGATTGGAATAGGCGGACAAGTAGTCATGGAGGAAGATGGGAGAATCAGAACCATTAAGAACGTTTCCTTTCTGAATGTCCGGATTGCCCACCAAATTTTTAATGTATCAAAACCGATTCTTTATCATTTATATGAAAACAGTAAAATACATAATAGCCTAATCATTTCTCCGCCGGGATTTGGTAAGACAACCCTTCTTCGGGACATGGTCCGGCAGATTTCGAACGGTAATGCCTATGGGGATGGGAAGAATTGTAGCGTGATTGATGAGCGTTCGGAAATTGCCGGTTGCTATCGGGGGGTACCTCAGCTTGATGTAGGGATACGTACGGATGTGCTGGACAGTTGCCCAAAATCAGTGGGGATGATGATGGCAATACGTGCCATGGGACCACAGGTGGTAGTCGTGGATGAGCTTGGGACATCAGAGGATATCCGGGCATTGTTTTCCGTTATCCGAAGCGGATGCAGCATATTGGCAACCATACATGGAGATTCTTTAGAGTCTGTGAGGGAAAAGAGCTTTTTAAAGCAAATTATGGAAGAAAGAATATTCCAAAGATACATTGTGATATGTAATAAGCAGCATGAAACAAAAATATTTAACGGAGAGTTACAGAAATGTTAAAAATAACGGGAGTTATCTTTTGCGTGGCAGGGTGCTGTGGTTATGGATTGGTAAAAATTTCATCATGGAATCGGGCATTGCAGGAAATGAACCAATGGATTGTATTGTTGGAGAAGATGAAGAGTCATATCTGTTATCAAAGGGATACCTGGGAAGATATTTGTTGTCTGATGAATCGGGATATTTATGGTCTGGCAGGAAAATATACGGCATTGGTGGGGAAAAATTGCAGGAGCCAAAGGGGAAAAACATTTTGCGAAGTATGGAAAGAGGAAATGGATAAATGGAAAAGAGAAAGTCTGCTTTCCAAAGAAATAAAGGAATTGATATGCAGATTTCCGGACTATACAGGTGAACAGGATTATGAACTGCAGATGAATTATTTGGATTTGTTCATCAGTACAATGATAAGGGAGAGGGAGCATATGGAAAAACAAATCCGAGAAAAGAAAAAGCCGGTTATGGCTGTCAGTCTCAGTGGTGGGATACTGGTTTCTCTCCTTCTCTTGTAAGGAAGCAAAACCAATCCGTTATACAGGAAGAGCATGCTTGGGAGGAAAGAAAGATGAGCGTTGGATTAATCTTTAAAATAGCAGCAGTAGGTATATTGGTAACCATATTGAATCAAGTATTAAAATACAGCGGGAGAGAAGAACAGGCTTTTTTAGTCAGTCTTGCCGGATTGATTCTGGTTCTGATGTGGATCGTTCCGAGTATCTACGAATTGTTTACCACGGTACAGGATTTGTTCCTATTATAGGGATAGTACGGATGGGGAATGTTTTGATAGGGAATCGGATTCCGGCTAGGGGGGACTTATGATTTATAAAATTATGTTGATTGCTCTGGTTGGTGTCATTCTGGCAATGTTTTTAAAGACACAGAGGGCTGAATACAGTATGTTTCTTTCCCTATGCATTGCAGTTCTTATCTTGTTTTGCGTATTAGGACTGTTTTCATCGGCAAAGGATCAGTTAGCAGGCTTATCCACGTATTTGACTATGGATAACCAATACTATGGATTGTTGTTTAAAATGATAGGAATTACTTATTTGTGTGAGTTTTGCAGCAGTATCTGTAAGGATGCCGGCTATCAGGCAATCGGTTCACAAATAGATATCTTTGGGAAAATTACTATTTTACTTTCGGGGATTCCCATTATTATGACGCTTTTAGAGACAATTCAGGAATTTGCCATATAAACCGGTTGGAGGGTCAAGAGGAATGATGGATTATGGCGCAATCTATGAAGAGTATGATTTCAGTAAAATGGAAAGCAGCTTTGCCGGTTTGTTTCCGGAATGGAATCTTTCGTTTCGGGAGCTTGTATTGGATATTATGCAGGGAGATGGAGGGTCTGCCATCCTTGAGCAGGGGAAGGATATTATCAGTCTGCTGGGGGCAGAGATTGGAGCAGTCCGGTTTGTCTGTGTTACCTTACTGCTGATTGGTATTATTTCTACCGTATTTACGAATTTTGCTAATATTTTTCCCAATCAGCAAATAGGAAATTATGGGTTCCAACTAACATATTTAATCATGATTATATTTTTGGTTAAGCTCAATGTGGAGATTTTTTCTATTGCATCAAACGGATTGGAAGGAAGTGTTTCCTTTTTGCAGGTGTTTTTGCCCGGATACTTTATTGTGGTGGGAGCATCCGGAGGAACCGCCACAGCGCTGGGGTTTTATCAGGTATTTTTGTTTGGAATATACTTGGTAGAGCAGGTGTTGGCGAAGGTAATTCTCCCGTTAATCAGCTGCTATATGCTTTTATGCATTATGAATGGAGTATGGGAAGAGGAAAGACTGACTTTATTTATCCGCATGATCCGGAAGGGGATTCAGAGCTTTTTAAAGATTCTTCTTACCTTGGCAGTGGGAAGCGGAGTGTTTCAGTCGATGGTAACACCTGTTATTGATACGGTTAAATTGAATGCTTTGAAAAAGACAGTGGAGGTAATTCCGGGAATTGGTGAGTTGGCGGATGGTTCCGTACAAATTCTGTTAGGAATGACAGTTCTGTTAAAGAACACCTTGGGTATTGTTTTGGTGGTTCTGTTACTATTTCTTTGTGCCATTCCCATATGCAAGGTTTTTCTTTTTATGCTGGTGATAAAATGCTCCGCCGGATTAATGGGATTATCGGCGGATAAAAGAATTACCAATTGTGCCAATTTATTTGGTGATGGGATTATGCTGCTTTTACAAACCATGATTACGGCAGTGATGTTCTTTCTTATATTAGTATTGATTGTGACCTTTACTACCAATAGGGGGATGATGTAAGGATATGAAAGAAACAGGACGGGGAAGAATATGTTAAATAGTGTGGTGGAATGGTTAAAGGAGCTTACTGTTTTTATGGTAATTTGCGAGACGATTCTGTCTTTCGCTCCTACAACAACCTATAAACGGTATATCAAACCATTTGTGGGACTGATTATGCTTTTGTGGATTGTCACGTTTTTATTTGGAGCAGTGGAAATCGATTGGAACCAAAGAGCGTATACCATTTTTGAAGAGTATGAACACTCGGTTAGCCGGTATTTAGAAAATGTACCCATTGTAGGAGGGACGGAAGAAACAGAGCAGAAAAGAATGGAAAAGTTAAATGAAGATATAATAAATATTGACAATATAGAAATTGAGCACATTCAGATAGGAGGTGCGGAGTGAAAGAAAAATTATTAAAGAAGGAAAACATGATTGTGTTTGTTCTCCTTGGGATTCTGCTTTTGGTTATAGCCATTCCTTTGGATTCCCAATCCGGAAAGGAGAAAAACGGGTCAGAGGAAGGGAAGGATAAAGAGACAGAGACTTCGCTCATACATACGGAAAATAAAGACGAAGAAATGGAGTATTGTCTTGCACTGGAAGCAAGGATTGAGGAATTTTTGTCATCCATGGAGGGGGTAGGAGAGGTGCAGGCCATGGTAACGGTAAGCGCTTCTAAGGAATTGATTGTAGAAAAGGATGAACCGGTTACCCGTAATACCGTGACGGAAACGGATGCAAACGGCGGGACCAGAAGTACGAATGAAAGCAGTTATGAGTACGAGACCATCTATCAAACAGATGGACAGGGAAATTCCATTCCCTATGTAATAAAGAAGATTGAGCCGGAAATACAGGGAATTACAGTGGTAGCAAAGGGAGGAGGCAATCCCATGGTACAAAAAAATATTTCTGATGTGTTGGTGGCATTATTTCACTTGGATGCACATAAGATTAAAGTAGTTAAAATGAAATAATAATTGGGCAGGAGTGGACGAAGTTGAAAAGAAATCAAATTATGATTACAGCATTGGCACTTATGATTGCTATTGCAGGATATCTGAATTTCGCAGGGAATCAGATGGAGGATGAATTGGCAGTAGCGGATATGACAGAGACAGAGGGAGACGATATTACGGCTTTATTGGATTTGTCTGAGGAAGATATTGCGTCAGATATCATTAGTCTGGATTCGGAGGAAGAGGCTGTAGAGAATTATCTGGATGATACATTGACACTTACGGATACGATCTCCGATGTATCCATTGATACGGCTTCCGCAGCATTGGAGGACGAGGATATTTTAGGCAGTGAGGATGTGTTGGACGGTTCGGTTCCCGGAGAAGCGGTTTATACCAGTACGCAGGCAGTTTCCTCCATGGCAGGGGTTAAATTAATTAAAGAGCAGACAAGAGCTAAAAATAAGGAAACCTTACTGGAGATTATTAACAGCACTTCTCTGTCAGAGTCCCAAAAACAGGACGCTGTCAATGGTATGATGGAATTAACAGAAATTGCAGAGATGGAAATGGCAGCAGAAATCTTGCTGGAAGCCAAAGGATTTGAGGGAGCAGTTGTCAGTATTAATTCCGGCATGGCGGATGTAGTGGTTTGCGCAGAATCTCTTGACGATGCCAAGCTTGCACAGATAGAAGATATTGTAGTAAGAAAAACGGGAATTGAACCTGCGAATATTGTGATTAGTTCAATGACAGAATAAGGAAAGTGTGTTATAATGCCGAATGGTGTTGCGATATAGATAGACTATGGAGGATATTAGTGTGAGTCAATATACACAAGAAATCAATAAAAGAAGAACGTTTGCCATTATTTCCCATCCGGATGCCGGTAAGACCACATTAACAGAAAAGTTTCTGTTATACGGGGGAGCCATTAATCTGGCGGGAAGTGTAAAGGGAAAAGCTACTGCACGCCATGCGGTTTCTGACTGGATGGAAATCGAAAAGGAAAGAGGTATTTCGGTTACTTCTTCCGTATTGCAGTTTGAATATGACGGATATTGTATTAATATTCTGGATACGCCGGGACATCAGGATTTCTCTGAGGATACTTACAGAACCCTGATGGCGGCGGATTCCGCAGTAATGGTTATTGATGCTTCCAAGGGTGTGGAAGCCCAGACCAGAAAGCTGTTTAAGGTTTGCGGTATGCGTGGGATTCCTATTTTTACCTTTATTAATAAGATGGATAGGGAAGCCAACGATACCTTTGAACTTTTGGATGAAATAGAAAAAGAATTGGGAATTGCCACATGTCCCGTTAACTGGCCGATTGGTTGCGGTAAGAACTTCAAGGGAGTATATGACAGACAGAAAAACTGTGTTGTTACTTTTTCGGATACGGAAAAGGGTACCAAAGAAGGTCACTCAGAAGTGATTTCCTTAGAGGATGAAGGCAGCCTGACTGCCCACATCGGAGAAGAGTATAAAAATACATTAATGGACGAGATTGAGCTCCTTGATGGTGCCAGCGCAGAATTTGATTTAGAAGAGATTCAAAATGGTAAGCTCACACCGGTGTTCTTTGGTTCTGCGCTTACCAATTTTGGCGTGGAAATCTTCTTGCAGTATTTCTTACAGATGACAACGACGCCATTGCCAAGAAGGGCAGATATCGGGTTGATTGATCCGGTAGAAAATGATTTTTCAGCGTTCGTATTTAAGATTCAGGCCAATATGAATAAGGCACACAGAGACAGAATTGCATTTATGCGTATCTGCTCCGGTAAGTTTGAATCCAATATGGAAGTAAAGCATGTCCAGGGCAATAAGGTAATGCGTCTTTCCCAGCCACAGCAGATTATGGCCAGTGAACGTAAAATTTTGGATGAGGCGTATGCAGGAGATATTATCGGGGTATTTGACCCGGGTATTTTCTCCATTGGTGATACGATTTGTATGCCAAAGGCACAGTTCCAATATGAAGGAATTCCTACCTTTGCTCCGGAACATTTTGCAAGAGTACGCCAGATGGATACCATGAAAAGAAAGCAGTTTGTAAAAGGAATTAACCAGATTGCCCAGGAAGGTGCCATCCAGATTTTCCAGGAATATAATACCGGTCTGGAAGAGATAATAGTAGGTGTTGTAGGAAGTCGGATCGTAGCCATGTCGTTCTGTGAGCCAAGGAGTTGGTAAGACCCATTGTCTTCCTAAGACAGCTTGGCCTCCGACTTATTAACCAGATTGCCCAGGAAGGTGCCATCCAGATTTTCCAGGAATATAATACCGGTCTGGAAGAGATAATAGTAGGTGTTGTAGG
>JAZSEL010000047.1:0-2790 GCA_045531685.1 Lachnospiraceae bacterium
ATATTCCTCACTCAGCTGAGAGTGCCTGATATTATTTATAACGCAACCGATAGCCTTGGTGACATGATCGTTCCGTCCTCTATGCTCATCGTAGGTGTATCGCTTGCCAGCAGATCATTCAAGAGTTTCTTTGTAGACTGGCGCATATATGTAATGAGCGCGATCAGGCTCTTTATAATGCCATGCCTTGTTTTCTTTATTTGCCGTCTGTTCGTTCGCGACCAGCTGCTTCTTGGTGTTATGACTGTGCTTGCTGCAATGCCCTCGGCTGTAGTATCGACGCTGTTGAGCATTCAGTATGGCAGGGATGAGTCCATTGCAGGACGCGGTGTATCAGTGACGACGCTTTTGTCTGTCGTGACTGTTCCAGTGGTTGTTTATCTGCTCCTTTTGTAAAGAAAACATTGAAAACGCAGGAATTTTTTCCTGCGTTTTCAATGAGGGTATATTTCCAAGACTAAATTCCTTTGCTATTTACTGGAATTTATGCTATAATCCCTTCAGCCTAATATGCGCCCGTAGCTCAGTTGGATAGAGTGACAGACTCCGACTCTGTAGGCCGCTGGTTCGAATCCAGTCGGGCGTACCAAGAACAACGCCTCACCCTTTGGGTGGGGCGTTGTTCTTAGTGTGTTTGATTATGATTCGAACCTAGCGCCCTACGAATTGAAATAAGGCACGGTTTGTAACGGGCGAAGCCCTGCAAACCGCTGGTTCGAATCCAGTCGGGCGTACCACTAAAGAAACCTCTTTTGTCTGTCAAGACAAGAGAGGTTTCTTTCATACGTTCAATATGATTATTTTTCGTATTTTTCAAAATATCCCATTTCAGTATATGCATACTTTGTGCTCTTGATTTTGTTCGAAATGATAAATGGCAGGCGGATCATAAAGATGATCAGGAACGCCACAAGAGCCAGTCCCCATAAATCGGTTTTAACAAATGTCGCTGATGCTATCAGCCAGTAAAGACTATATACTCCCACCTCCAGCAGCATACACCATGCAGTGAAAATTCCGGGTGAATACAATGTTTTCTTACCCTTTGGTCTGTAATGCTTCAAAGCGACAATGCTTAAAATTGTATGTACCAAAGTTTCTCCAAGTCCAAAGAAAATTATAAAAACAGTTCCCTTGTTTCCAAGCATTGGAGTCATGAAAGTAAGTGCAATAAACAGCAGCTCTGCACCAAAATTAGTTATCATATCTGTTAAACGGTTTTCAGGATAAGCCAGAGGATTATCGGACTTTTGCATCAGCTTATTCATCATAAACTGGAAACCATTTGGCCATGTAAGCTCTTCAAATACATGGAGCGGCAAAATAACTGTCAGCAGGCCCATCAGTTTTTGTGGAATACTCCATGCATTCCAATTGATAATCAATACATTGAGCATCACGATACCCAGTAAATAAGTTGCGTGCAGCCATGGCTGTCCGCACCACCAGTTCAACATTGATTTTCTCATAAAAAATTCCCCCTTTACGACAATCCGACAACTGTTGTATAATTCTATTATTCCATACTGTGTATGCATGCATCAATCATCAATTTGGCTCTGACTGTCGGATTAGTCGTTAGAGGGGCACTTATGAAAAAACAACCTGAGCGCACTGCCATGACGCGCGGTATTTTGATAGAAGCATTCCTTGAATTATGTAAGCACAAGCCTTTTGATAAAATCACTATTTCTGAAATATCTGCTAAAGCGGGCTATAATCGCAGTACCTTCTACCAGTACTTCAATGATGTGCATCATCTGCTTTCCTGCATTGAGGATGAGATGCTGGAGTATATAAAAGATGCTGTTGTAAATAAGATCGGCAAAGTCCGCCCGGAGAATTTTTTTGTTGATGGGTTTATGCAAATTCATGAGAACAAAAGGTATATATTAAAACTTCTGTTAGGCGGGAGTATTAATACCTTCCCTTCGAAGCTCAAAAAAAGCCTGATCCCTTTATTTGCAGAACAAATGCACATGTCTATGGATGATGAGCAGACAATTTATAAGTTGGATTTTTATCTATCCGGTATCATTTCAATTGTTTCAAGGTGGGTCACTTCTGATGCCCCAATGCCTCCAGAGGAATATGCGTTGTTGATCAGACAAATTGTAGAAGGAATGAGTAAGTCCAAGCTGTTTCCGGTTCTTTAATAAAAACGCACCTTTTCCGGTTTCTTCCCTGCATTTACGCACCCTTATGAAGCTCTTTCGCAAAGCATCCCGTCCCTTATGGGGCGGGATGCTTTGCTATGTACTGTGCCGCGATTCGAACCTAGCGGCCTACGAATTAAAATAAGGCACGGTTTGTAACGGGCGAATCCCTGCAAACCGCTGGTGAGTGTATCCCCTTCAGGGGAAATCCAGTCGAGAAAACGCGGATATATACAGACGCAATTCCCTATGGAAATCTTCCTAAAAATCATGTAAAATAGAACCAAATCAAAACAGGAGGACTTCCCATGTCACTGTTAACGAAAGCATCCTATTCCAACGAAGTAACCCAGCGCGAACAGGAAAACCTGCAGGTAGCCTACCGCGCTGCCTGTGAGGGCATCGTGCTGCTGAAAAACGATGGCACGCTGCCTCTTAAGACGAAGAAGGTAGCTCTCTATGGCGCAGGTGCGTCCATGACCATCAAGGGCGGCACAGGCTCTGGCGAGGTGAACGAGCGCCACTCCGTTACCATTTTGGAGGGCATGACCGACCGCGGGTTTACGATCACCACCCGCAACTGGATCGCCGAGTTTGAGCGGCTCTACGTTGAAGCAGAGGCCGCTTACAAGGT